>NZ_LGHL01000127.1 GCF_001908205.1 Bradyrhizobium sp. NAS80.1 | reverse complement strand
GTTCTGCCGGCGCTTTGCCCGGTCCGGATTTCTGCTTCATCTTCGCTCCTTGCGGCTACGATGAACCAGAAATCCTCCCTTCGTGAAGTCCCTCAATTCAAGGGCTCTGACGGCGAACAGGCTTCTGGCTCACCACGTTGTCGAGGCTAACTCACTTGTTTTCAGCGCTTACGGGTCGTTGGAGGCCAGGCCGGACATTGACGAATACCCCCTCAGGCGCCTCGGGCGGCGCTTCCGCGTCGACGCGGCCTGCACCGATCGACATTTCGCGGCTTTTGCTTCAGCCGGTCGCGCAAAGCTATTGCTCAGAATTCCGGCCGACCGTGCGCTCAATGCGTTCGCGCACAGCGGGATGTCAATCAGCTCTTTAATTGCGGTTTGTTGTCAAGCTTCCGTTTCGAGCTTGCCAATAGCACTACGGTAGCGCTCGCGTCGACGGAGCTGCTCACGGTTGCGGAGACGCGCGAGTGGGGCTGAGGCATTAGATCGGCCTATGGGTAAAGCTGTAGATGCCATCGCTGTGGTCATGGCCCTTTCAGAGGTCGCGCAGCACCTCATCATGATGTCCGGCTGGGGCGCCTCAACGTTTCCAGCGGAGTGCGGATGAGCTGTCACCAGCCGACTGACCGAGGTCGCCACAACTGCCGTCCATCAGGACATCACCGGCCGTTGGGAAGGGCCGAATTCTCGCAAGATAGGATCAGGCCGGCTTCGCTTGACCCCAATCGAACGATATTCCGTCGACCCAGATGCAGCGGAGGAGGACAGCGATCTGCCGTGCGACGGCGACCTTCTTGTTCATGCCGATCCGCTTGGCTAGCTTCATTCCCCAGGTCCTGAGGGAGGACCATTTCCTCGCCCGATAAGGCAGAACGGTCGCCGCCTTGAATAGGTGGGTTCGGAGAAAACGAGTCTCCCCATTTGCCATTGATTATCAGTTTCGCCGGACTGATTGCGCCGAGGCGTGAGACCCAGATAGGTCCCGACGCTCGATGCCGATCGGAAGCGCGACCGGTATCGATTGCATGGCGGAACATCAAGGCCGCCACCACGCCGACACCTCATCAGGCGACGTGTCGTCCATCCGACTTTGCCAACTGCCGGACTTCGTGGTCTAACCTGCTTTATTGCTCACAGATCTGCTCATGGTCGACAGCAGCGGCTCGATCGCACCGAGAAGCTAATAATCTTCGACCAACAGCTCGCGGGCCAGATTGGCAAACTGCAGTCCGATCGCGCGTGGGAGCAGCCCTATTCTTGGCACCGTCGAGACCAGGTCCGTGCCGAGGAGAATATGCCTTAGATCGGAGATGCTCGGCACGGTGACCACCTGGTTGAGCGACAGGCCGCGTTCATCGAGCGCTCTGAGGTAGCCTGAGCGCCAGGTGCCTCCATAGGTGACGACGCTGTGGCTCGCCTTGACATAGTCGTTGACGCCCAACCTCCGGCCAGCGAGCAGGTGGCTCTTGCGCATAACGCACACATACTGGTCATCCAGCAGATGTCGATGATAAAAGTTCTCCTCCTGAATCATAGGGGCCAATAAGAAGATCGGCTTCGCCGCGTTTGAGCGATCCCTTTCGCACGCGCCGTCTTGATTTCCAGCAGCAGGCGCGGCGCCCGGCGCCTGATCTCAGCGAGGGTACGCGGCAGAATGATCGAGCGTTCGTAATAGTTGCAGGCGATCGCGATCTGCCCGGACGCGCTTGCGGGATCGAAATCTGCCGACTGCATTAGTCCCTCGAAGCCCTTAAGCAGGTGGCTGGTACACTCAACGATCTCGATACAGCGAGGCGTTGTCCAGCGTATAGCTAGTCGTCGATTGGTTCGTACCGAGCACTTCGGCGGCCTTCGAGAACGAGCCCAGTTCCGACACCAGGCGCAAAGTACGGATCGCAGCAAAATCAATCGCGAGCGGATCCCAATCCTTTGCCATTTCCTTGAGTCCCTCCTCGCGCAGACCAAACCACCGTATCGAAAGAGTAGATAACGGCTATCAACTCTGTCCGATTGTTCAAACACTATTGCCAGCGCAATCTGCTCGAAAATGGGAGTTAAAGCGGCAAGCCCGCGACGATAGCCTCAACCATGGAGAGCCCATGAACGCACCCAAACCTTTTCCGCTCAATGCCTGGTACGCGGCTGCATGGTCCTATGAGATCGCCCGCGAGCTTTCCGCCCGCACAATTTGCGGCCAGAACGTTGTGCTCTACCGCCGCACTGATGGCCTCGTTGCGGCGCTGGAGGATGCCTGTTGGCACCGGCTTTTGCCGTTGTCACTCGGACATCTCAAGGGCGACGACGTGATGTGTGGCTATCACGGGCTGGTGTTCAATTCGGCCGGCCGCTGCTCCTACATGCCCGCGCAGAACACGATCAATCCGTCAGCCTGCGTGCGTGACTATCCGGTGGCTGAGCGGCGTCGTCTGGTCTGGCTGTGGCCCGGCGATCCAGCGCTGGCGGACCCCGCCAAATTCCAGATTTTCATTGGAACGACGGCACAGAATGGGTCGGCAACGGCGGCACGTTCTATCAGCGGAAATCCGGTTATCGCCTGATCGTTGGCAACCTGATAGACCTCACGCACGAGACCTATGTGCACGCGGGCAGCATTGGCGACGAGGCGATCACGGCAGCGCCCTTCAATGTGACCCACACCGAGAACACGGCGGGGATGACGCGCTGGATGATCGACATCGAACAACCCCCGTTCTGGGGCCACCAACTTGCACGCGCGGGCCGTGTCGATCGCTGGCAGATCGTGACGTTTCAGGCGCCGTCGGTGGTCGTCGGAGACGTCGGCGTGGCACTGACCAATAGCGGGCGCCGCAAGGCGACCGATCGCACGGCTCAGCAGTGCGTTTTTGGCGGCGATCACACCGGAAACTGAGACGACGTGCACTACTTCTGGAACTTTGTCCGAAACTATCGCAGAGATGATGTTCACCTAACGAAAGAGCTCCAGCTTGCCCATGTTAATGGCAGGGCAGGGGTCTACGATCAGGATCACCGGGTGTTGGAGGCGTAGCAGGCTGCCATCGACAAGAACCCGCACTCTCCCTTTTACGATCTCAACATCGATGCGGGCGCGCTCTGCGCACGGCGGCTGATCGACCGGATGAACGAGCAGGTCCCCGTGATCGCTAACGTTGCGGCCGAGTGAGTGAGAAAGTCATGGCCAAGCCGACAGAACCGATTAGCGCACGCCTTCGCGCCACGCGCGATCTCACTCCTAACGTCCGTCTAATCGAGATCGAGCCGGACTGTCCGTTGATCAAGGTAACGCCTGGCAGTCACATCGACGTTCTCGTGCTGACCGACACGCAGCCGCAGCTTCGTCGCTATTCATTGGTGGGACCTTGTGCGGACGGCTCTATCGCATCGCCGTCAAGCGGCTCGTATCGAGCCGGGGTGGGTCTGTCGGCATGTGGCGCCTCAAGCGGGCGAACGACTCACGATCTTCGAGCCAACCAACAGCTTCGAACTGAGCTACGACCGGCCGGACTACCTGCTGCTGGCCGGCGGCATCGGCATCACGCCGATTTGCACGATGGCGCTGGCACTGAAGCAAGCCGGTACGAATTCCCGCCTGCTCTATGCCGCACGCAGCCGTCGGGACCTCGCGCTCGCGGACGAGCTTGCCACTTACATCGGCGAGCGACTTCAGCTTTTCGCCGGTGAAGAGCGACGGCGGATCGACATCGGCGGCGAGATCGCCCAACTAGACGCGCGTGGTGCGTTCTATGTGTGCGGCCCGTTCGGCATGTTGGAGGCGGCCAAACAGCTTTGGAGGCAAGCGGGCAGACGCGCGACGCACCTTCGCTACGAGACGTTCGACAATACCGGTGGCCTCGCGGACACCCCGTTCAAGATCAGAGTTCCCCGATTGGGCCCGGAAATTGAAGTGCCTGCCCATCGCTCGATGCTGGAGGCGCTTGAAGCAGCCGGCGTCGACATGATTTTCGGTTGCCGTCGCGGAGAATGCGGTCTTTGCGTGCTGCCGATCCTGGAGGCGTCGGCTGAGGTCGATCATCGCGACGTGTTCTTCAGCACTGAAGAGCGGGCGACAAACAGCAAGCTCTGCACCTCCGTGTCGCGCCTCGCGCGCGGTTATGTAACCATCGACACGCCTGATCGAATGCGGATCGGGCATCATGGTTGCGACGCCCGCGCGCTGCCGTTTAGGACTCGCTCCAACAAGGCCTGCCTGATCTACTCAGGCGGGATGATCGTTCGGTGTGGCGAGAGGGCATGCCCGGGCTTAGTGTAGTCTCCTTTCAATCGCTGCGGCCAGAGCGCAGAGCCGCGCGCGAGCTGTCGCCGGCCAGGCAACAAGCACCGAGCCGTGATCGGCCGCTCTCCGCAATGGTCATCAGCTGTTTGGCTTCGTTAGAGCTGCTTGCGGAGCTGTCCGCGAGAACTGGCCATGCGTTCGGCGAAGAGCGAGAGTACTTGGTCTTGGAGCTTTCAGTCTAACGGCTGCTGAAGGCCCCTGACCTGATCACGGCCTGGCTAAGGATCCGCAGGTTTGGCTGATGGTGTCACAATCGGCACTTTACCGCGAGACGATCCTGACTAGATCTCATGTTGAGCGGCCTTCGACGACCGGTCCTCCGCCTCGGCAAACCGATAGGGTGAGATGCCGCTATGCACTGTGGTCAATAAGGACTTACAGAACGCAGGTGTGAGCTTGCCGCGGTGGACTATGACGTTCTCGCGACCCATAGCAGCCCGCGCGTTCTGCCACTGCTGATTGAAGCCGCGCTGTTCGTTGGACTTTACGTGGCAAGCGGCAAAGTCGGCGTCATCCAGCGTCGCCAACTGGCCCGCATGTACCGGCCGCTTCGTATGGACGTGCACCCACATCGGACTCGGCATTGCACCATTGCGTAACGCCTTGGGTTGCAGCTTGATCTCAAAAAGCGCCCCTGGCTCTCCCTTTAACGCGCGCGGTAGATCCGCAGGCGCCAATTCCTTGGCCGCCAGCAAGTGTTCAAGGTATTTCTGCGACGGAAAGCCGTAGGTCTTCATGCATTCAATCTTAGTCGACACCTTCCGCTCGTTCAAAGCCTTGGCCAGCCCCTGCGCCTCGGATCGCATAATATTGAGCCGGACTAGTTTGTCGTGCACTTCGCGCACTTGCGCGGGCGTGAGCAGGACGCGTCGACGAGGTTCCTCTAAGACAGCCACACAAGCCTGCATTTCGGCGGCCTGAGTCTGCAGAAGCTCGATTACGGAATCCACGACGTGGTCGGCGTCCTCGGGTCTCATCTGGCGGGCTTGCGAGACTGCCTTTTGCTGACCAGCCAGATCAAAGTGCAAAAGTTCGTCCAAACGTTTGAGGAGTTGCGTCAGCGTCTCCATTGATGGCGGGGCCTGCCAAATCGCCAAGTGTGCCGTGGCCGACGATGACGCCCTCGCATGCGCTTCCTCCGCGCTCACGAGCGTCTTCGTCCCTAGATCCGAGAGCACGACGACCTTGGATGCTGGCGCCGCGACCTTGTCGGCCGAAGCGACCTCCGCCTGCGTCTGCCCGACCGCAGAACTCCCGGCGTCAGCAGCCGGTGTGCGCTTGCCTTTCCCCTTCCTGCGCGCTGTCGTGCCTTCGGCCACTACAACCTTGCCGGTCGTGCTGGCCGGTGTCGCAGCCGCAGCGTCGGCCGTAGCTGCAATGGTGGCCGGCGTCTTCGGCTGCAGTTGCACGAAGCGCATGACGTCGTGCGCAGCTACCCAGGCGCCTTCCTCGATCTGACCCAACAAGTCCAATGGCAGGTCGGCACCTGTTCCGGCATCGCTGAGTTTGGAAACAATGTCGTGCAAGCCCAACGCAAATTCCGTAAGCCGATCCATGACTCCTTCCAGAACGGCGCAGTGCGCTGCGTCGAGTGCGCGTCCTTCGTTGTTTAGAACAACGTCGGACGTCGAGACGAGCGCCGGAAAAACGTCCCGGATGAAGGTTCCGAGCAGACGCACCTGTCCGTTCTCAGCCATGAGGATTTCCCTCATGGCTGGTTCGAATGTGCTCGCGTGAGGCCCAATCTTGACCCGCGCGAGAGCGACCTGCTGTTGCAGATGGAGGCACTTCGTGTGCACCGCCCAACCGCTGTGCAGCCGCAGTGTGGCCTGTTCAGCCTGCCGCATCTCGACCGTTGTACTTGGCAAGTTGGCGGTGGCGACGCATACCCATTGCATGTGTTCGAAGCGCAAAGCCTTCTTTTCCCACCACTCCATGCAGGCCGCATAGTACCTTGCTACACCGGAAGCCGCTCGGCTCACCTGGTCAAAGGGAACGCCCAATAGGACAAGCTGATCGAGCAAATGGGCCGCACGCGTCCTTTCCTTCTCCAAGTCGCGGATCGTCTGGCTGCCCAGGTCGTTGCATTGCTTCCCCGCATCGAGCACTTCGTCGCGGAGACGGCGGGCCTGATCGTCGGACAAAATGCTACGCGCCACATGCCGGGGCAGCCTCGCGTAGTACTCCAAAACGTTTGAGCCTGCCTTGATCAGCTGGTCGATCCGCTCTTGTGCCTCCGACAAGGTCTGCTTCTGCCTGGCCGCATTGCGGCAAGTGCCAAGCTCCGCAAGCAGGCCGTCCATTTTCTGCTTTGTTGCCCTGATCTCGTCGCCCGTCGAAAAAATGGGGACTGCCATACCCGAAGTTCGCGGCTGGCTGACCGCCGGCGACGCTCTATCCTGAGACCCAGAGCGCATCCGCTCTACGACGGAATCGAAAGATTGGGGGCCTTCACCAGCGGCGAGAGTTGATTCCGACCGGGAACTGCTCGATTCCCACGTCCCGTCGGCTCCAGGAGTCCCAACGTGCGATTTGCCAGGTCGGCCAATGCCCTCCATATTCCAACTCCGATCCACGCGAGAATGCCAAGGCTATTTAGATAGACGGCTTGGCTGACGATCAGCTGACGAACGGCATTCTCCCGGATGCACAGATAAAACAGAATCAGCATGGCTCCCAATTCCCTAGAGTACGCCTTGGTTTTGGGTTTTCTGGTCTGCAGATACGCCTCCTGCTTCGCAAGCTGGCTGTGAGTTCGCGGCCCAACATGACGGCCAGCTCGCATCGATCCCGTTCGAGCTCGAGCAGGAGCCGGAATTCCACATTGGGGGGCGGCGCCCTCTACTCAACCGCGCGCGACTACATCAAGTTCACCCAGATGATTCTCAACAAGGGCCGCGGCAACGGCAACCAGGTGCTGAAGGCGAAGACTGTCGCGACAAAAGAACCATATTCGGTGAACTCGCATGGGCAAGATGACGACTGCCGCGCCGCTGTACACAAACGACGTCGATCTCTATCCGGAGCAGGTGAAGAAGTGAGGCCTCAGCTTGATGATCAACACGGCGAAGACCGCTGAAGGGCGCAGCGCAGGCAGCCTCGACTGGGCGGGCCCCGCCAACACCTAATTGCTGGATCGACCCGTCGCGCGACGTGGTTCACCATGCTGGCTGGACATAGGTCAGCATGGATCGACAAGCTTTATTTCTTTGATCTTCGCAAGCGTGTCATGGCCGCGATCAGGGGCGGATGTCCCTCGATCAAGCCGCCAAGCAATTTGGAGTCGCGATCAGCACGGCAATTGCCTCGATGAAGCGGGTTCGATGAGACCGGCAGTGTTGCTCCGGCAGAGGAGCGGTCACAAGCCGACGGCGGAGAGACCGGCATAAAGCCGTTGGCGAGATGCGCCTACCTTGGGTTCTCCAAAAGGCCGAGCGCTAAGAGG
The DNA here is from genome assembly GCF_001908205.1 of Bradyrhizobium sp. NAS80.1. Lineage (GTDB taxonomy): Bacteria > Pseudomonadota > Alphaproteobacteria > Rhizobiales > Xanthobacteraceae > Bradyrhizobium. The sequence goes on along the minus strand of NZ_LGHL01000127.1, from coordinate 2,937 downwards.
TCGGCAGCCATGAAGACGGCTAGCCGCGCCGCTGTCAGCGCGACGAACGTCCGCGAGGGCGCCGACCTCGAGATCCCTATTCGCGCGGAGCCGGCAGTCACCCTCGGGTTGCCGGACAGCGCGGACGAACCGCCGCATCGGCATATTGATTAGCATCAGTTCATCGGAGCGACCAAGTCAGACCTCCTCCGCCGCAGTTTCAGCTCGCGATCGTGACCTCGTAGCCATCCGCGCCCCCGAACTCGCGCGCGCTCAACTTTGCCGCGGTGGAAGCCGATCTGTCCCCCGCGTTCGGCCCAGTGGGGGGGCGCGTCGGATAGCGACCTCGGCGCGGCCCGCAGGGCGCCGTCACGCCCCCAGAACCGATCGAAATTCCCGCACTTCCGCCAACGCTTCCTCACAGTCCCCGGTTGCTGGCCAAGCGGCCACTGTGTCATCTCTCGTCATGGCATTGTGCGTGTTTCGGCAATTTCCGGACAGCGATTTCGGTAATTCGCGGACAGCGATTTCAGTAATTCCGGGACAGGGATTCCGCTAAATCGCGGACAGTTGCGGGAGGTTGTTTTTCGGGAGCGCCGTTCAGGCAATGTTCTCTCTCAAGCTGAGTTTGAGAGAGGGCAATGCCGAGACGGAAGCAAGCGCAACGGACCACTGTGAAGGACCTACGATCGATCCTGAGGCTGACGTACGAGCAGGGCCTGTCGGTTCGGGCGATCTCGGAACGGCTGCAAATCAGCAAGACCTCGGTTGCCAGCTACCTGCTGCGGGCGCGTGAAGCTGGCTTGAGCTGGCCGCTGCCGCCGATTTACGAGAGCGAGGCGGCGTTACGGCGCGCCTTGTTCCGGCGGGGCGGACGGCCGCCGCAGGCCCTGAGTGAACCTGCGTGGCCGCGGGTGGCGCAGGAGCTCAAGCGCAAGGGCGTCACGGTGACGCTGCTTTGGCAGGAATACCTGACGGCGCATCCCGACGGTTATGGTTACACCTGGTTCTGCGAGAAGTTTGACGCCTATCGGCGCCGGGCGAACCCGACCTTCCGCCACCGCCACGCGGCGGGTGCGGTTAAGCAGACCGACTATGCTGGCCCGACGGTGGAGGTGAACGACCCGCAAACCGGCGAGATCCATCGGGCGCAGATATTTGTCGCGGTGCTCGGGGTCTCGTCGCTGACCTTCGCTATGGCGCGCTTCGGTCAGCGACTGCCAGATTGGATCGAGGGCCAGACCCGAGCCCTGTCGTACTTCGGCGGAGTTCCCAAGGCGATCGTCTGCGACAATCTGAAGGCCGGGGTCGTCAAGGCGTTGTGGTTCGAGCCGACGCTCAATCAAACCTTTGCCGCCATGGCCGAGCACTACGACACGACGATTTTGCCGACCCGCAGCCGCAAGCCGCGCGACAAGGGCAAGGTTGAAGGCGCGGTGCTGATTGTCGAGCGCTGGATTCTGGCGCGGCTGCGCCATCGGCGGTTCTTCAACCTGACCGATCTCAATACTGCGATCGGCGGTTTGTTGGAGGAGCTGAACAATCGGCCGATGCGCCAGATCGGCAAATGCCGCCGGCAGCTGTTCGAGGAAATCGAGCGCGAGGCGCTGGCGCCGCTGCCGAGCGAGCCGTTCGAATACGCCGAATGGAAAACGGCGAAGGTCCTCCCCGACTATCACGTCGAAGTCGACAAGATCTTTTACTCGGTGCCGCACCGACTGATCGGCCGTCGGGTGGACGTCCGGCTCACCTATCGAGCCGTCGAGATCTTCCATCACACGCGTGTCGCCAGCCATGTGCGCCGTTCTCAGCGCAGCGGCCATGTCACCGTGAACGAGCACATGCCCAAGGCCCATCGGCGCTACGCCAATATGACGCCGGCGAGTTTGTCGGCGTCAATGCCGCCACGCTGGTCGAGCGGATGATGCGCGAGCGCCCGCATCCCGAGCAGGTTATCGCTCCGCCATGGGGATCATCGCCCTGGCGCGGCGCTACGAGCGCGATCGGCTCGAGGCGGCCTGTGAGAGGGCGCTCGCCATCAACGCGATCAATTGCTCCACCGTGAGCGCCATTCTCAAATCTGGGCTCGACCGCGCGAGCCCTGCCACCGAGCCCATCAAAGCCACGCGCTCCCACGCCAACATCCGTGGCGGCGCCTATTATCAATGAAGGAAAGGAAGATCGTGATGCTGATCCACCCGACACTCGACCAGATGCAGGCCCTCGGCCTTGCCGGAATGGCGGACGCCTACCTGCAATTGGCCGAACAGGACAATGCCACCGATCTCAGCCGCGACGAGTGGCGCGGCCTGATGCTCTACCGCGAAGCCGCCATGCGCGCCGACCGGCGCCTGACCAATCGGCTGGCCACAGCCAAGCTGCGCTTCGTCGACGCCTGCATCGAAGACGTCGACTTCGCGTCCCGGCGGCCTTGACCGGCGCAACACCCTGCAGCTGGCGCAAGGCGCCTGGCTGAAAGCCCATGAGAACTTCATCATCACCGGCCTGACCGGGACTGGCAAAACCTGGCTGGCGTGCGCCTTCGGATGCCCGGCGGCCAGGCTCGATCATACCGTCCTTTATTTGCGTATGCCGCGCCTGTTCGAAGACCTCGCCATGGCCCGTCTCGATGGTCGCTTCCCGCGCCTCATCGATAAGCTCGCACGTGTCCAGTTGCTCATCCTCGGCGACTGGGGCACCCACACCCTCAATGACCAGCAGCGCCTCGATCTCCTCGAAAACTTCGAAAGAGCGCTACAAGCGCAAATCACCATGATGATCTTGGACAGGGTTAAGCTGCTTTTAGCTCCATCTCGATCGGGCTGATAAAGCCGATGGCGGAGTGACGAGGAGTTCGATTGTAGAAGCCTTCGATATAGGCAAAGATATCCCGTGTGGCTTCTGCCCGTGTTGCATAGTGCCTGTTGTGGACGAGCTCCGTCTTGAGCGTGTGAAAGA
>NZ_LGHL01000126.1 GCF_001908205.1 Bradyrhizobium sp. NAS80.1 | reverse complement strand
CTGAGCGGATGGGGGTCAAGGCCGTCAGCCGCCGAAGGCGGGGGCGCGCCAGCGCCAGCCTTGAGCCCGGCCGGTCAGCGGTCTACTTCCGGCACAGTTGCTCTTGGTTCGAGAGAGGGCGGAGCGACAAAGCAAAGCTCGGGCGAAACAAGTCGCGAGGCCGAGACCTTGTGTCCGCTGTTTGACAGTCAGTTGGCCGCCGCTAGAGTCCTTCAGCAGCAGCCTCTAAAGCGACCTTTCCCGACGGCGTAGCGCGCCTGCTGGCGTTCGCGGAAGAACTCCACATAGGTCATGATTGGCTGGTCGGGATGCCTCGCCCGCCGGTGTGCAACGTATGTATCATAATCGGGAACGCCGATCATCAGACGCGCAGTACGAGTGCTCCAATATCGCGCGGCTCGCATCGCGGTGGCGGACTGGTCGAACAAATCCTGTAGATCAGGCATGGCCACCTCCCGCGGCTGCTCCAGCGAGCCCGATTTCCATTGCGGTCGGCTCCGGATTTCCCAGCGCTCGCCGGATATTGATCAGGCCATAGATCACGGTCGCAACGACTACCAGAACGAACAAGGCCGCAAGCGTTGCATCGACGTAGTCGTTGAACACGATCCGGTTCATCTCGCCAAACGTCTTCGCAGGTGCGAGCAACTGCCCCGCTGCGACCGCGTCGCTGTATCTGAGTGCGTGGCTGACGAACCCTACGTTTGGATCGGGGCTGAGGACCTTCTCGAGCCCGGCCGTCGTTGTGCAGGCCACGAGCCAGGCGGCGGGCACAATGGTCACCCACGCGAACCGCTCGCGTTTCATCTTGAACAGGACGACGGTGCACACCGTTAGCGCAATGGCCGCCAGCATCTGGTTGGCTGTCCCGAACAAGGGCCACAGCGTCCAGATGCCACCCAATGGATCAATCACGCCGACGTAGAGAAAGTAGCCCCATAGCGCGCACGATAGCGCCGAGCCGATGAGGTTGTTGGTCCAGGATGCAGTCTCCTTGAAAGCTGGAATGGCGTTGCCGATGAGATCCTGAATCATGAACCGGAGCACGCGTGTTCCGGCGTCGACCGTCGTGAGGATGAACAGGGCCTCGAACAGGATCGCGAAGTGGTACCAGATGCCCATCAGGGCACGGCCGCCAAGGAACGACGACAGGATGTGGGCCATGCCGACGGCGAGCGTTGGTGCACCGCCGGTGCGCGACATGATCGAGGTCTCTCCGACGTCCTTAGCCATTTGAGTGATTTCGCCCGGGGTCACCACGAACCCCCATCCCGAGATGACCTGCGCGGCTTGCTCAGCGGTGGTGCCGATTAGTCCTGCAGAGCTGTTCATCGCAAAATAGACGCCGGGATGGATGATGCTCGCGCCGATCATCGCCATGATGGCGACGAACGATTCCATCAACATTCCGCCGTAGCCGATGAATGCGATCTGCGTTTCGTTCTCGATCATCTTCGGCGTCGTCCCTGACGAAATCAGAGCGTGCCATCCGGAGACGGCGCCGCAGGCGATCGTAATGAACAGGAACGGGAACAAGCCGCCGGCCCAGACTGGTCCGCTGCCGTCGATGAATTTGGTGACGGCGGGCATCTGGAGATCGGGACGAACGATGACGATGCCGATAGCCAGGAGCGCAATGGTGCCGATCTTAAGGAATGTCGAAAGGTAATCGCGCGGGGCCAGAAGCAGCCAGACCGGCAGCACGGATGCGACGAAGCCGTATCCGATGATGATCAGCGCGAGCGTCTCGCCCCGTAGATCGAAGTACGTGGCGAGCTCAGGCGTCTCAGACACTGTCTTGCCATAGATCAGCGCTGCGAGAAGCAACACGCAGCCGAGCAACGACATTTCGCCGACCATGCCGGGGCGGATAAACCGATTATAGACCCCCATCAAAAGCGCGATCGGAATCGAGCAGAACACTGCGAAAGTTCCCCAGGGGCTGCCGATCAGTGCCTTGACGACAACGAGAGCGAGGACCGCAAGTACGATGACGCAGATCAGGAGAATGCCAACTCCGGCGATCGTGCCAGCGACCACTCCCATCTCGGCACGCACGATGTCGCCCAGCGAGCGACCATCGCGCCGCGTCGATAGAAACAACACGGTCATGTCCTGGATCGCACCGCCAAACACCGCGCCAACGAGGATCCAGAGCGTGCCCGGCAGATAGCCCATTTGCGCGGCAAGCACTGGACCAACCAGAGGACCCGCGCCGGCGATTGCCGCGAAATGATGGCCGTAGAGCACATACTGATTGGTCGGGACGTAATCGAGACCGTCGTTGTGGCGGACGGCAGGTGTCTGTCGCGTACCATCGACCCCGAGCGCCCGATTGGCGACGAACAACCCATAGAACCGATAGGCGATGAAATAGATACAAATCGCGGCGATGACCAGCCACGAGGCGTTGACCGCTTCACCTCGATTGAGCGCCACGATCGCAAATGACACGGCGCCCAGAAGAGCAACCGCAATCCACAAAAGCTTCGTCTGCGGCGCACTCGAATTGTTGATGGTACTCATGGATGTCCTCCCGCATTGCAGGAAGCCCAACCAACCAAGGATCACCCTCGCGGGGACGTCGATCGAGGCAAAGGTGTATTGGCCGGGATCCTCACCTTCCGCACACACCAGGGTCAGGACTGAACCCGGCTCAGAACTCGCTGAGGGCTCCGCCCGACGGGAATAATTCTACGATTCTGTTTCCCCTTTGGGAAGGGATTGGGATCGTGCGCAGAGCTCTGTTCGGCGGCTCGTTCTTCGTCCTGCCTGCCGCCTTTAAGCCCATTTCATTGCGGCAGCCTTGCGGTCTGTCCGGAAAATGCATTGCCGCCGGATCATTTTGAAAGAACGCGCATTCGCGACATGTTCCCGCAATCTCCGCATGGGACCGAGATCTCCGTCGGGCTTGGCTGGTTCATCCCACCGCCGACGGACACAGCTCAACTGGCTAACGGGCTGTCCGCCTTCGATAGCGGGCACCCGCAACCCGAAAGACATGCGAATGGATTTGCGTCCAAATCACTGCTGCGAAACCGGCGGCGCTCTCATCAACGAAGATCGCCAGCATGCCGGCTGCTGACATCCTGCCGTTCTTTCTTGCCTGGATTCGCAATCCGGTGCGCGTCGCCGCGGTCGCGCCGTCGGGCGCAGCCGTCGCGTCGCTGATGACGCAGGAGATCACGGCGCAGACCGGCCCGGTCATCGAGCTCGGTCCGGGCACGGGCTCGTTCACCTACGCGCTGCTCGATCGCGGCGTGAGCGAACTGGATCTGACGCTGGTCGAATACGGCTCGGATTTCATCCCGCTGCTGCAACGACGTTTCCCGCGGGCGCGGGTGCTTTGGATGGACGCCGCATGGCTGCACAAGGAAAAGCTGTTTGAGAAAGCGCCGGTCGGTGCCGTCGTCAGCGGGCTCGGGCTTCTCACGATGGCGCCGGAAAAAGTCGCTGCCATCCTCCGCGGTGCGTTTGGCTACCTCCGCCCGGGCGGCGCCTTCTATCAGATCACCTACGGCCCGCGCTGCCCGGTCCCGGACTGCATCCTGGATCAACTCGGCCTGCAAGCTGTCCGCATCGGGCAGACGCTACTCAACGTACCTCCGGCTTCGGTGTACCGCATCAGCCGACGTCAACCCACCCTTGATTGAGGCACCATGGAAACATCGAGCGCGATCGTAACATTTCTGAACTTCGGCCTCGTGGGGATTGGCTGTCTGGCCGTCGTCGAGAAGTTCGTTCCCCTGTTTCCGTCCTACGTCCTGTTGATGCTTCTGGGCCTGACGGTCTCCGACGGCGCGATGCTTGCCGTGACGATCATGGCGACGACCGTCGGATCCGTCGTTGGTGCCATTGGCTGGTACGGGATTGGCCGGGCGCTGGGTTCGCAGCGCATCGAGGGTTTGGTGACGCGCTACGGAAAATACGTATTCCTTCGCCCCACACTCTATGCACGACTGGCCAACGCCTATCGCGGTAACCATTTTTGGGTGACGCTGATCGGTCAAACCTTGCCCACCGTGCGGATCTATCTGGCGTTGCCTGCCGGGGTGCTCGGCCTGGAGCCCCGCGCATTCGTCGCGGCCACGACGATCGGCACCGTGATCTGGAATATGCCCTTTCTCAGTCTTGGCTACGCGCTGCGGGGCAGCAGCCATGATCCGGTCAGTATCGGCTTTTGGGTGGCGGCCGTCCTCATTGCGGTGGAGGTCACCATCATCCTGGGATTTCGTTTCTACAAGAGGTCGATCGCTCCGCCTTGCGGCACGCGATCACGCGCGATTCCCACTCATACGCCTGCCGAGGAGGCCGCATGAGCGCCCTGCTTTCCCGCTTGAGACGCGGCAGGGGTGCCCTGGAGCGCATCACCGCAGCGGCGCTGACATTGCTTGCCAGCTATCAGTTTGGCGTTGCGGCCTCCGACGGACGGCATCGGAGTGCCGAACTCGCGCTCCTGGCCTTTATCGGCGGCGTATGTTGGCACCGCTCGATCTTCAGGCGACGCGCCAACCGTGACCTGACGCAAGCCGTCGCGGGTTTGGTGGACGCCGTGGCCATGGCGTTTCGGCATGAGGCGGTCGATTGTGACCGCGCCTCGAAGCCTTCGATGCCCGGGGCGGGCGCAGGCCGTCGCCTGGAGGGGGGGCGTTCTCCACCTCGCGACGTCGTCAAGGTCAGGAGCCTCTTTGTTTCCGATGTCCACCTCGGGACCAAGGGATGTCAGGCCGATCGGTTGCTTGACTTTCTTCGCCACCACGACGCCGAGACGCTGTTCCTGGTCGGCGACATCGTCGACGGCTGGCGCCTGAGGTCCAGTTGGTATTGGCCGACGGCGCACAATGAGGTCGTGCAGGAGCTGGTCGAGCTCGCGCGCAAGGGCAAGCGCCTCGTTTACGTCGCCGGAAATCACGACGAGTTCGTGCGCGACTATGTCGGCTCGACGTTCGGCAGCGTTGAAGTGGTCGAACATGCGATTCACAGGGGTGTCGACGGCCGCGATTATCTCGTCGTTCATGGTGATCATTTCGATGTGGTCGTGCGTCACGCCCGATGGCTTGCTCTTCTCGGCGATTGGGGGTACCGGGCCGCGCTTGCCTCCAACGTATGGCTCAACAGGATCCGGAGCCGATTGGGGCTTGCCTACTGGTCGTTTTCTTCCTGGGCGAAGTTGAGGGTCAAGAATGCGGTCAACCACATCGGTCATTTCGAGGAAGTGCTGTCGTCCGAGGCGAGGCGTCACAGCGTCCAGGGTGTGATTTGTGGCCATATCCATCATGCGGCGATGCATGAAGACTTCGGTGTTCGCTACATCAACACCGGAGATTGGGTGGAATCCTGCTCGGGGGTGGTCGAGCACTATGATGGTCAATTCGAGATCATCCGATGGGCCGAAGCGCGGCGACACCAGATGTCAGGCGAAGCGAATCTGGTACCTTTCGCGAGGGCGGTCGCCTGATGCGCGTGCTGGTGGCAACCGACGCCTGGCGTCCGCAGGTCAACGGGGTGGTTCGCTCGCTCGAGTATCTCGCAAGCGAAGCGCCGTCGCTCGGCGCCGACATCTCTTTTCTCACACCGAGCGATTTCCGGACGGTGCCGCTGCCCGGCTACAGGGAGATACGCCTTTCTCTTGCTTCCGCACAGCGTATCGATCGCGCGATCACCGCGATGCGGCCGAACTCGGTGCACATCGCGACCGAGGGACCCATCGGGTGGATCACACGGCATGTCTGCCGGAAGCGCGGTTATCCATTTACGACGAGCTATCACACCCGCTTTCCGGAATATCTGGCGGCGCGGCTGCCGGTGCCGTTGAACTGGAGCTATGCGGCGTTACGCCGTTTTCACAACAGCGGCGTGGGCACCATGGTCGGCTCGCCGACGCTCGAGCAGGCGCTGACGGCGCACAGATTCCGCAACCTGATGCGGTGGTCGCGCGGCGTCGATTCCGATCTGTTCCGCCCCCGCGCCGAGAGGCCGCTTGCATTCCCGACGCCGGTGTTTCTGTACGTGGGTCGCATCGCGGTCGAAAAAAAATCTCGAAGGCTTCCTGAGCCTCGACCTGCCGGGCTCGAAGGTTGTGGTTGGCGACGGGCCGTCGCGCGCGAGCCTGGAATCGAAATATCCGCAAGTGCACTTTCTCGGCACGCGGACGAGGGAAGCACTTGCCGATGTCTATGCATCGGCGGACGTCCTGGTCTTTCCGAGCCTCACCGATACGTTCGGGATGGTGATCCTCGAGGCCCTGGCGTGTGGCTTGCCGGTCGCTGCCTTTCCGGTGATGGGTCCGCTCGACGTCATCGGTAGATCAGGGTGCGGCTGCCTCGATGTAGACCTGCGACGCGCCGCGCTTGACGCGTTGCAGGTGCCTCGTGAAAAATGCCGGGCCTACGCTTTGACATTTACCTGGCGGGAGAGCGTGCGGCAGTTTCTCGACAATACCAAACGGGCACATGGTGCATCGTGAGATTGCGTCAAGGACAGGCCACCGCACAACCCGCGGCGCACAACGGCTCAGTTAGCTGCCGGCTCGCAGCTGCATCACTTCAGGCCTTCGATCCGCGACATGGCGTTTGCTATCCTTTGAGCGCTAAGCTCATTCGATCGCGCCTTCAGATAAGGTGTTTCGAAGGCCAGGGCAGCAATAGTGGCGATGTCGTCGCTGGAAGCCGAATTCAGTCCGATATCAGCAAGACACACGGGCAGGCCAATGCGGCTCAGGAACTGCCTGATGTCGAGCAGACAATGATCGTCGACTTCTTTGGCGGCAAGTTGAACCATCAGGCCGTAGGTGACCAGTTCGCCATGCAAGACGTGTTGCGTTTGGGGATAGGGCGTGAGCCCTCTCAGCAATCCATGAGCGACTGATAGCCCACCGCCTTCGAAAGCCAGCCCGGAATAGAGTACGGTTGCCTCTACAATCCGCTCAAAAGCCTCGCTTGCCGCGGCGCTCGGCGTATCCTGGCCGAACATTTCCAACGCGGTCATCGTATCAGAACGAATGACTTCGTAGCATCTGTCAGCCAGCAGTGATGAAAGCTCTGTCGGTGCATCTTCGAAAAAATTGGGCAGTCCGGCGGCTCTGGAGTCCGCCACTTCGAATTTCTTCGTGATGGCGTCTCCGATGCCGGCAATGAAGAAACGGCGTGGCGCGGACCTGACGATGGACGTGTCGACGAACACGGCATCGGGATTGCGTCGCAGTCTCGGCACCTCGATGATCTTGTGGTTCTCATCGTAAATTGCCATTAGCCTGCTCGTCGGTGCATCGCTGGAGGCAATCGTGGGGACGATGGCAATCGGCGCGGAAAGCGCATGTGCCACTGCCTTGGCAGTATCCAGTGCCTTACCGCCTCCCACGCCGATGATGGCGTCGAAGGGCGTTCCTTCCATGAGCGCGACAAGGCGATCAATCTCGCGCCGTGTGCACTCGCCCGAAAAGGCGAACAGTTTGACCTGGATCGCGTGCTCGCGCTCGATTTCCTGCGCCGCGGCCTCGAAGATCGGCATGACGAATGGGTCGACAAGAGCTGCTGCGAATTTGGATTCGGCAATGCCGTTCAGCCACGGGCCGAGCTTGCGAAGCGCCTGAGGCCCCTGGACATAGAGGGATGGGAAGCCAATGATCTTATCGGGCATGGGTATCCTGCTTGATCGAAACGGACGAATTTCCTGACGAGCCTCAACTCCGACGGAGGGAAATGACGCGACCGGCATAACGCGGCGGCGGCGATCCTCTCTGTCGATCGAAGATGGAAGCGAAGCGACCGTACACGTGCTCAGACAGATCGGTCGGACGTCGCGTCTTCATGCTGACGCACACCAGCAATTGCTCGCATACTGCCGCGACATAACCGTCTTGCTCATGATGCATCGTCATATAGACATGCAGGCGATCCCCACAGAGATCGAGAATGCGCATGTCGATCATGATCGGGTCGGCCCGGTGCAGCTCGCGCCGGTAGACGACGTTCGCCTGGGCAACGAATACTGTGCTGCCGGTTTCCTCAATCTTGTCCGGGCCGATGCCGCAATCCGTGCAGAACGCGCAGACCGCGGCGTCGAATGCAGTCAGATAAGTTGCGACGTTCATGTGGCCGTTGTGATCGACCCAGCTATCCGGGACGTTGGTCCGGTAGACGGGCATACCGCCATCGGCAGACATCGAAGGGAATTTCATGGCGCTCGCGAGCCCTTACGTCGGAAACAGCTTGCGCAGTTCGGATTTCAGGATCTTGCCCGTCGCCGATATGGGCATCTGCTCAACGACTTCGACACGTTCGGGAACCCACCATTTGGCGACCTTGTCGCCAATGAAGCTTATCAGTGAACCTTCCTCGACCGAATCGGCATCCCTCTCTTTCTGAATGACGAGCAAGGGTCGTTCCTGCCATTTGGGATGCGGAATACTGATCGCCGCGGCGTGACGTACACCCGGATAGGTGAGGGCGATCTGCTCCAGCTCGGTGGTGGAAATCCATTCGCCGCCCGACTTGATGATGTCCTTTGAGCGGTCCTTGATTTCGATGTAACCCTGCGAGTCGATCGTCGCCATATCACCGGTAAGGAGCCAGCCGTCCTCGCTAAGTGGGCTTGTCGGCTCATTATAATAACCGCTCGCCGTCCAGGGCCCGCGCGCTTGGAGATGACCGATCGAAGTGCCATCGTGAGCCAGCACCTGCCCATTATCGTCGACGATGCGAAGACGTGTGCCCCAGGAGACTCTCCCGGATTTCTTCTTGTACGCAAGTCTCTCGTTCTTCGGGAGTTGCCCCAGCCCGGGTTTGAGCGTGCCTTTGCTGGAGCACAGCGATTCAGTCATCCCCCAGGTCTGGACAATGTTGACGTTGCGCGCCTCCCACCTTTCGATCAGGGGCAAAGGAACTGCGCTGCCGCTCGTCAGGAAAGATTGCAGGCTCGGCAGGGTCCCCTTGTTCTGATCCAGCCAGTCGCACAGCATCAACAGAACCGTCGGGACGGCGCCGGCGATCGTGACATTCTCGTCGCGCATCAACTTGCAGAGAACCGCGGGATCATGCTGCCTGCCGGGCAAGACGAGCTTGGCGCCGCTGATCGGGGCGGTGTGCGGAAAGCTCCAGCCGGTTGCATGAAATATTCCGGCGATAGGCATGTAAGCATCGAGACTACCGTTGCTGTAGCCTCCGAAGAAGTCCTTGGCGATGCTCGCAAGCGCGATCAGAACAAGCGATCGATGCGAGTAGAGCACTCCCTTGGGATTGCCGGTTGTGCCCGACGTATAGCAAAGGACCGCCGGGGACTTCTCATCGAAAGTAGGGAATTCAGGAAGCGCCTCGTTGTCCGCGACCAGGGTCTCGTAATCGAGGTAGGAAGTCACGCTTCCAGCGGGAATATTGCCATCATCGATGTAGACAAATGTTCTGACGGCATCGAGCCTGTCACGAATCTTGTCGACGATCTCCACGCAGCCGCTATCGAAAAACAGCGTTTTCGCGCCGCCGTGATTGATGATGTAGACGATGTGATCTTCCGAAAGACGCGGATTGACTGTGTGCAGCACGCCGCCCACGCAGGGCACGGCATAGAACAATTCAAAGTGCTGATGTGTATTCCAGCATAGGGTCGCGACGCGGTCCGAATGCTGCAGCCCCGACGTCAGAAGCGCTGCTCCGATTCTGCGCATCCTCTCATACGCGTCCGAATATCCGTAGCGATGGATATCGCCGGCAACGCTGCGCGAGACCACCTCCGTGTCACTGTGGCAGGTGGCCGCATATTCAATGATGGATGAAAGCAGAAGGGGAGAATCCATCATGAGGCTCTCAATCATTCGGACTTCCCTCCGATCATCAAAAATCAGCTTGACGTCTCAACGACGCATTTATTAGAACGCAGTTCTATAACTGACCCATCGAAGAAGGTTGGTCAAGTGCTTCGATCGCGCGCCGAGCCTTACGGGGAATTCGAGTTCGCGATGGGGAGATGAAAAGAGAAGGAGTTGAAACGTATGTCGTCGTTTCCGAAACCCGTGCCGCCCGAACGTCAGCCGGCCGGCATGGTCCCTGAGCTGGTCCTCAAGGCGTTACCCGACGACGAGCGCGTCTGGGTCCCAATGGGAGACCAGGTGTGGTTTCGGCCGCTTCTTCTGAATTCGGTGGAAGGTTATTGGACCAGCCTGCTGCGCGTGCGGGCCGCTGGCGTCGTTAGCTGTCACCGGCACCCCGCTCCGGTCCATGGCTATGTCATCAAGGGTAAGTGGCGCTATCTGGAGCACGACTGGGTTGCGACAGAAGGTAGCTACGTGTTTGAGCCGCCGGGTGAAACGCATACCCTCGTTGTCGATGAGGATTGCCAGGAAATGATCACCTGGTTTCTGGTCAGCGGCTCGATGCTCTACATGGACGAGAACGGAAACATCAACGGGTTCTCGGACGTCTTCCAGCGCATTGAGCTGTGCCGAAACCACTACATCAAAGTCGGCCTCGGTGCCGATTTCGTCAATCAATTCATTCGATGAACTGAAGAACTGTCATCGGAAGGCTTCAGGTGCTTCAGGCAGGATTCAGCCTGCCTGAAGCGCCGGAAATAAACGCGCGCGAAGTGAATTCGTGGCTGGGAGGACTTAATGATGCGGAATTATCGGAATTTCGGTTCAATATCGCGCCGTGCGGTTATGGTCGGAGGCGCGGCTGCCGTTGCAACGCGCGCATTCGGCGCGCAGGGAAGTTCGGCGTTGGGAACGCCGGAGTCTCCTGTCCAGCTTCGGGTGATCTCCGATGCTGCCTACGGCATTGCCTGGCAAGCCAGCATGGTGCCCGAGTTCAACAAGCTGTATCCGAACATCAAGGTCACCATCGATCCGGTCCCCTACGCCGAGCTCCTCGCGAAAATCATGCTCGACGCAACGGCGTCGCAGCCGACCTACGACGTCATCATCGTGGACGATCCCTGGACGCCGCAGGTCGCCCGCACCGGCGCGCTGCTCGACATCAGGAAGGAAACCGCCGCGTGGACGGACCCCGGCTACGACTGGGATGATTTCAACGCGGCGCCGCTCGAAGCGACCCAATGGAACGGCGTTCAGTATGGCGTTCCGCTGCGCTCCAACATGTTGCTGATGTTCGTCAACAAGACGCTCTACAAGAAGGCTGGTCTGCCCGAGCCGACGCCCGACCTTACATGGGACCAATACCTGGAGCAGGCTCCGAAGCTAGTCCAGGATACCAATGGTGACGGCACTATCGATGCATGGGCGATCGACACTTATTTCAAGCGGGATGCGCTGACCCCCACGATCTGGCAGGCAATCTTGAATGCCAACGGTGGTTCTTTGCTGGACAAGAACAACAAACCTGCATTCAACAATGAGATCGGTGTCAAGGCGCTGAAGACCCATATCGCGCTGCTCAAATATGCTCCGCCCGGCGGCGTCAGCCATGGCTATAGCGAGGCCCTGCAATCCTTCCGCCAGGGACAAGTCGCCACGAGCTTCATGTGGGGCAGCGTCTATCGCAACAGCGCGGTCGATCCCAAGACGACAACACTCAAGCCGGAGGAGGTCGGGCTGCAGGTAATGCCGGTCGGCAGCGCGATGGCTGGTGCGCATCGCGGCATCGCCAGCGGAACGATCCATGCGAAGAGTCCGAACAAGCAGGCGGCCTGGGGCTTGCTGCAATGGTTCAGCTCCAAGCAGGGAGAGAAGTGGCACAGCAACGCTCTCGGCGGTTTTCCGGCTCGCAAATCCACTCTTGCAAGCACGCCGGAAAGCGAATGGCTGAGCCCGGTGTTTAAAGCGCTCCAGCAGGGATACGACACGATCGAGAAGGGGAAGATGTGGCGTTTGCGGCATCCGAAGTCGGATGCCGTCCAGCAGGTTCTTGCGGATGCGGTCGCAGCCGCAATCTCTGGCCAGGCCACTGCGGAGGCCGCGCTCCAGGAAGCTGCCGTCAAGGTCGAGAAGATCCTGCGCTAACGCGTCCTGATGAGCAGTCTCAAAGCCGCACCCGTGCGAACATGGCATTCGCGCACCGAGAGGCTGACGGATTTCGTCAGCCGCTGGGCCTTCATGTCGCCCGCAGGACTAATCCTGCTGGCGATGTTGGCCTATCCGATCCTGTACACGTTCGAGATCAGCTTTTCCGAGCTGGATCTCAGCACGTTTACCGCGACCGAATGGGTGGGATGGGACAATTACGCGGAGGTGCTGCACGACACTCGCTTCTGGGCATCGCTCAAGGTGACGGGGGTCTACCTTCTGCTCTCCCTGCCGCTGCAGATCGTGCTGGGTTTTGGAATTGCTTATCTGGTCAATGTTGAATGGGCGGGGCGCGGCGTCATCCGCGCCCTGTTCCTGATCCCGATGGTGGTCGCTCCCGTCGTTGCCGGCGGCGTATGGCGCATGATGCTCGATCCGCTCTACGGCATCACCAACTACGTTCTGGGTTTTGTCGGGCTTGGCCCTTACGACTGGCTCGGCGATCCCTGGTTGGCGATGCTCACCGTCGTCATTATCGACACGTGGCGCTGGACGCCATTCGTCGTCCTGATCGGGACTGCCGCGATCATGGCGCTGCCGAGGGATATTTTCGAGGCTGCCGAACTCGACGGCGCGAACTGGTGGGCAAAACTCTGGTCCATCACGATCCCGCTGCTCCTGCCGATGATCGCGGCGACGTTCATCGTCCGCTGGCTCGGTGCCGTGAAAATGTTCGATATCGCGCTTGCCGCGACCAACGGTGGGCCCGGTGCGTCGACGCAGGTCATCAACCTGTTCATCTACGAGGAAGCGTTCAGGTCTCTGAAATTCGCCGAATCTGCGGCGATGGCTGTCATCGTCCTTGTCGGGACGATGGTCCTGACCGCCATCTTCCTGCGGGGCAGCCGCATGCTGGAGGAGATGCATTGAGCGACGATACCTTCGGTTCAATCGCGCACCGTGCGAGCTTGCGGTCCGGCGACCGGGTGCGTGTCGTGGCGAGCATCGTGGCCGCGCTCTTGTTCCTGTTTCCAGTCTTCTGGATGGTCCTGACGTCGTTCAAGCTGCAGAAGGACATCTTCACCTCGCCGCCCACCTTTATCTTCACGCCGACGCTCGAGAACTACGTCAGCTATCTTCAGCGCAGCACGATTCCCCACCAGATGCTGAATACGGTGGTCGTCGCCTTCGCGTCGGGCATCATCTCTATTGTTGCGGGTACGATGGCCGGCTATGCGCTCGCCCGGCTCCGTATCCGCGGCGCTGGCTTTCTCGGCGTCCTCATTCTGATGTCGCGCGGCGTTCCGCCAATCGCGCTTGCCGTGCCGATGTTTCTCGTCGGCCGTGCCTTTGGTCTCATCGACAGCCACATCATCCTGATCCTGGCCTACTGCACATTCCTCATTCCCTATGTGATGTGGCTGATGCGCGGTTTCTTCAAGGCGTTGCCCAAGGAGCTGGAAGAATCGGCCATGCTCGACGGCTGCAACCGTTTCGGCGCGTTCTTCAAGATCATCGTGCCCATTTCCGTCCCGGGACTGCTGTCGACGCTGATCTTCTGTGTGATCCTCGCCTGGGAAGAGTTGCTCTTCGCGATCGTGCTCACCAATCGCGTCGCTTCGACGGTTCCCGTCGCTATCGTGAACATTGCCGGCGATACCGTGAACGGTGCCAACTGGGGCGCACTGACAGCAGTCGGCACCATGACGGTCATTCCGGTCGTCGTCTTCGCTCTTCTCGTGCAGAAGTGGCTTATCCAGGGGCTCGCCGACGGAGCCACCAAAGGATGATCGTGACGTGTTCACATGAAACGTCGATGGGTCGGTGCATGGATGGCCCATCCGGCCGTGGCTGCGCGGCGTACAGGAGGAATGGATGAGAAGCGTCCGCATAAAAGACGTGCGCAAATCATATGGGACGTTTGAGGTCATCCACGGCATCTCGATCGACATTCCCGACGGTCAATTCGTCGCCCTGGTCGGCCCATCCGGCTGCGGAAAATCCACCCTGCTTCGCATGATGGCCGGGCTTGAGGACATCAGCGACGGCACGATTACGATTGGCAACCGGGTCATCAACGACGTCGCCCCGAAGGACCGCGACATCGCAATGGTGTTTCAGAACTATGCGCTCTATCCGCATATGACCGTGCGCGCCAATATGGGATTTGCGTTGCGCCAAAGGAAAACGCCGAAGGAAGAGATCGACAGGCGTGTCGCCGATGCCGCTCGCATCCTCGGACTGGAGTATCTTCTCGAGCGCAAGCCGAGAGCGCTTTCGGGGGGGCAGCGCCAGCGCGTGGCCATGGGCCGGGCCATCGTTCGTAACCCGAACGTCTTTCTGTTCGATGAGCCGCTCTCCAATCTCGACGCCAAGCTGCGCGTTCAGATGCGCTCGGAACTGAAAGAGCTTCATCAGCGGCTCGCGACCACGACCGTCTACGTGACGCATGACCAGGTCGAAGCGATGACGCTCGCCGATCGTATCGTCGTCATGAACGGCGGCCATGTCGAGCAGGCGGGAGAACCGCTCGAGCTCTACGACCGGCCGCAATCGCTGTTCGTCGCTGCCTTCATAGGCTCCCCGCCGATGAATTTCTTCAAGGGGGCTGCGGATGAGGGACGGTTGCGGCTCGAGAGCGGAGAGGAATTCACGCTGCCCGAAACACGAGTGCCGGTCACCGGACGGGTCACGCTGGGAATAAGGCCGGAGCATTTGACGCTGCGCGAAACCGGATGGCCGGCAAAGGTGTCGGTGGTCGAGCCGACCGGCTCGGAAACGCAGATCATGGCGCGAATGAAGGGTGAGGTCGTCCGCGTCCTCGTTTCGGGCCGCACTAACCTCAGACCAGGCGACGAAATCAGTCTCGGCGTGGATGCGGACCACCTTCACGTCTTTGATACCGAGAGCGGCAAGCGGCTTTAGATCCACCGCGATCAGAATGGTCAGAATGACGGCGATCGAGCAGAGCGTTCGTCCGCCGCGTTGGCCGACTTTTGCGTAATTCTTCCGGTCACAAGAGAGAAAAACTACATGGTAATGGAATTCCTGGCCGCAGGGCGCTGGGCACGCGGCGCCGGTCCCGTCATGCAGACGACCAATCCGGCCGGCGGCCAGATCAACGCCGAAATCGGAACGCCTTCATCGGCCGAGATCGCTGCCGCCTGCGAGGTGGCGGCTGCGTCTGCGGCGAAAGACCATTGGCGCAATCTCAAGCCGCATCAGCGCGCCGATTATCTCTTTCGCATTGCCCAAGGCATTACCGCACGGCTCGATGAGCTTGCCAAAGCGCAAATGATCGAGAACGGAAAGGCCTTCAAGGAGTGCCGGCAACAGGCTGCAAGCGCCGCGGCAACCTTCCGCTATTACGCGTCTGTATGTGAAACTCTGGAATCCTCGCTGCCGCCCAGTCGCGGCGACTATCTCTCCATCTCGGTTCACGAGCCGTACGGCGTCATCGCCGCTATCACGCCCTGGAACTCACCGCTCACGATGGAGGCCCAGAAGGTGGCTCCGGCACTGGCGGCCGGCAATGCGGTTATCCTGAAGCCTTCGGAAGTCACGACGCTTCCGGCCCTGATTCTTGCCCGGATCTGCGAGGAAGCCGGCCTGCCGTCGGGCTTGCTGTCCGTGCTTCCCGGATTAGGAAGGGATGTTGGCCCGGTGCTGCTCGAGCAGAAGGCCGTGCGCATGGTGTCGTTCACTGGCGGCACCGAAACCGGCAGGACGATCGCGCAGGCTGCTGCCCGCCGTCTCATTCCCGCCGCGCTCGAATTGGGAGGCAAGTCGCCGCATATCGTGTTGGAAGACGCTGATGTCGATGCCGCCTGCGAAGGGGTGATCGGGGGCATCTTCGAAGGCATGGGACAATCCTGCGTGGCCGGGTCCCGGCTCTTCGTGCATGAACGCCTGCATGACGACATCGTGGCGCGCCTGGTTCGCAAAGTCGAAGCCATCAAGATCGGCATGCCGGATGATCCGCAAACGGATCTCGGGCCACTGGCCTCGCACCAGCACCGGGACAAGGTCGAAAGCTACGTTGAACTCGCGCGCAAGGAGGGCGGACATATTGCAACCGGCGGTGCGCGTCCGGCCGGCGCGGCATTCGATAAGGGCGCTTTCTATCGTCCAACGATCATTACCGGTCTCACCAATAAAGCCCGCGTATGCCAGGAGGAGATCTTCGGTCCCGTCCTGTGCGTGGTCCGCTTCCGCGACGAGGACGACCTCATCGCCCAGGCGAATGACAGCGCCTTCGGACTCGCATGTGGTATTTGGACGGCCGATTATCGCAAGGCATGGCGAATTGCGCGCGCCATCGAGGCGGGCACCGTCTGGATCAATACCTATAAGCAACTCAGCATCGCATCGCCCTTCGGAGGCTTCAAGGACAGCGGCTTCGGGCGAGAAAAAAGGCCTCCAGGGCATGAGGCTCTATCAGCAGAGCAAGAGCATCTACCTCTCCACGAAATGAACTGCCCGCGCGCAATGGTGAATGGCATGGACAACGTTTCCTCGACTATCAATACGATTGGCTTCATTGGACTTGGTGTCATGGGGGGACCCATGTGCCGCAACCTCATCCGCAGGTTGCCGTCCACAAAAATCGTGATCTTCGATCGCGATGAGGCCGCGATGAAAAACATCGGAGCATTGGGAGCGGATACCGCCTCTACTCCGGCGGAGTTGAACGGGAGAGTCGATGTTCTCTTGCTGTCCTTGCCCGACGGCAAGGCCGTCGAAAGTGTCTTCGGCAGCATCGAGCCGCATCTGCGTCCCGGCCAGATCGTCGTCGACACCTCGACAACCCCGGTCGATTTGACCCGTAGGCTTGCAACGAGAGCACAATCAGCCGGCGCCGATTTCATCGATGCGCCGATTGCTCGCACACGGCAGGCAGCCGAGAACGGCACGCTCAGCATCATGGTCGGAGGCAGTGAGGCTGCCTTCCGGCGCCTGCGTCCGGTGCTCGAATGCATGGGGTCTGACGTCTCGTACTGCGGAGCAGTGGGAGGCGGTCAGATCGTGAAGATCCTCAACAACATGGTTCTCTTCCAAACGGTGCACGCGCTCTCCGAGGCAATGGCGATAGCCACGCGCTCGGGTGTCGAGAGTCATGTGCTGTTCGACGTTTTCACCAAGGGCTCCGCCGACAGTTTCGCATTGCGGAACCACGGCATGAAGGCAATCCTGCCCGGGGAGTTTCCCGTGCGCGCCTTTTCCACTGCCTATGCCCGCAAGGATAACACCTACGCGCTGGCGCTGGCCGAAGCCGCCGGCGTTACGGCACTGGGCGCAAAGCTACTTGAGGACGTTTTCGCCAAGGCCCAAGCGCAAGGGTTGACCGACGAATACTTTCCGGTTTTTCATAAGCTTCATGATATCAACTGACTCTTGTGGGCCGAATGTGGCCGCTTCGCTTTCAGGTCTCCTCGCAAGAGGAGACTCGATTCGGCCCACCGATTGTCGCCAAAGGTCTTCAATTGAAATACTGAGGCGACTTTCGTAACGTCATTTTGAGTTTCGGTCGAACGCCATGGCTGTGAAGAAGCAATCTATCCAGGAACCGCTGAAAGTCGCTGCGCTGGAGCGGGCGCTGTCCATCCTGCAGGTTTTCGAAACTGAGCCTGCGCCGGTGACATTGGCGCGTCTGTCCGAGGCGACAGGGCTTTACAAGAGCACTATCCTGCGCCTTCTCGGCTCCTTTGAAGGTTTCGGATATATTCGTCGCACTTCGGAGGGCGCCTATGCGCCGGGGCCCGCAGCATTCCGCCTCGGCATGGCCTACAAGACATCCTTCCATCTCGATGCCGCGATAGATGCCGCTCTCCGGCAGCTTGTGGCTGAAGGTACGGAGAGTGCCTCTTTTCACGTTCTCGATGGCAACCGGCGTCTTTGCACTTTCAGGGTCAACTCGGGCCATTCCACGCTGGACACGATAAACGTGGGCGACATCTTGCCGTTGGATCGCGGCGCTGCTGGCAAGATCCTGCGCGCCTTCACGGATCGTGCCGATCCCGGCATGGACAAGATACGCCGGCAAGGCTACGCCTATTCAGATGGCGAGCGGGATCCGTCCTGTGCTGCGCTGGCCGCTCCTGTGTTCGGGCTCGACCACGAGCTCATCGGCGCGGTCTCGCTCTCTGGGCCGCGGGAGCGATTCACCAAGAAAACCATCGAGCGAATGACCAAACTGCTGCTGGAGGCCACCGGCGGGCTTTCACAGCTCGCGATTGAAGGTGCCCGGAAGAAAGTCCCTCTGGGCTTGCCGATCGCCAGCGTCCGCTGACGCTTAAGGGTACAGCAGGTCGTACCACCGCTTACAGCCTTGAGCGCGCTTCGAGCGTCAAGACCACCGCTTCAACAGGCTGAGCGACGAACGAATGGTCGCCCCTCACGTTATGGCCCGGCCTCTTTTCGCTACCTGTGTCTCCTATCGCCGCTCTCGCGCGCGTCACGTATCCTCACCAGGGAATTCGAAAGTCCAATTTACGCCCGCGGGTGCGAATTCCAGCGTGCCGCTGCCGGCCAGCGCCCGTGGCACGATTTGTTCGATCACAACATGGCCAAACCCGTGTTGCCGCGGCGGCGCAACCTCCGGTCCATTTCTTTCGCGCCAATGTACGCGGATGCGGTTGCTCGCCGAATCGACCTGCCACTGAATAACGACATCGCCGCGCGGGCCGGACAGCGCGCCGTGCTTCGAGGCATTGGTTGCGAGTTCGTGGAAAGCCAGTCCGAGATTCTGCACTGCGTCGGGTTTAAGAACGATCGGGGGGGCCTGCGGCGTCGATGCGGCCGGAGTTTGTTTCGCTAAACGGCCTCATCTGTGACATGACCAGGTCATGGAGCGAAGCGCCCTGCCACTGGTCCTTGACTAGCAGGTCATGGCAAAAGGCGAGCGCCTGAAGGCGACCGATGAAGCATTCCTGGTACTGATTCACATCGCTAGCATACTGCGCGGTTTGCCTGGCGACGGCCATCACGACGGCGAGCAGGTTCTTGGTGCGATGTGACAACTCGGCGACGATGAAGCGGATGTGCTCCTCGCGCCGCTTCTGTTCACTGATCTCTATGTGGGTGCCAATCCAGCGATAGACGGTCGAGCAAGCATCGCGGAGCGGGATGGCCCGGGTCAGAAATGGGTGATAGGCGCCGGTGTGGCTGCGGAGCCGAAGTTCAAGTTCTAGCGGCGTACTGTCACGCAAGGCCTCTGCCCACTCCTGGGACACCTGCGGTAGTAGTGTTGGGTCGAGCAGAGGCAGCCAGTCCTGCACGGCGCCCTCAGTCCGCGCTTCACCCGTGTACTCGTACCATCGGCGATTGAACCAGAATATTCGGCCGGCATGGTCGGCCATCCAGACCAGTTGCGGGATGGAATCAGACAGCGAGTGGAACTGTTGCTCGCTCTCGCGCAGCGTCGCTTCGGCTTGTTTGCGCTGGGTAATCTCTTCGGCCGCGACGTTGACGCCGACGATAGCGCCGCGCGCGTTGCGCAAGGGATGCCAATAGGTGATCCAGGCCCGATGCTCGTTCTCGCTGGGGCGCTGACCAGCCACTTCGACACCTGTCACCGGTTCGCCTGTCGTCATGATTGAATGTACGATCGCCTCGACGGAATCGGCGAGGGCCGGCACACATTCACGGACGGTGCGGCCCAGATGACCTTCTACCGAGATGCCACAGATCTCCGTCAGGTGCTGGTTGATGTGTAGATAGCGGCAATCCGGCGATAGGAACGCAAGTCCGATCGGCGCAGTGTCATAGATGAGCTGGAGCGCCGGCTGCTTAAGGAAGAGCGAGCCAGGTACCAGCGCCTGTTCAGCTGGATTCTTGCTTGCCGTCACGCTTTGATCCCGCTCCCATTTGGCTCGGCGTGTCGTGGCGATACCGGAACAGCCTGCCGCTGTGCCATTTCCGGGCATTTCGCAACACGACCGTGGGCGGCTTAGCAATGCGCTTCCGACGCGTAAGACGATTGGGTAGCCCTGCGGAGCCAGCCGTATCTATCTCAATCACAAACGATGATAGCCGGTTTTCCTGAATAAGCTATGCCAGGATTAGGCAACCGTAGATCAGACGCTAGATCAGGCGGTCAGATACGGAGGTAGAGAATCTAGCGGCGCAGGTCCGAGAACGATCCTTCTCGCAGCGATTGCAACTCTTTCCGAACGGCTTCGTAGTCTGGTTTTCCCATCTCGCGAAGGACGTTGTCGTATTTGTTCGCAACGAGCTCAGGGACATTACCTATATTGTCCGCTCGGATCGCGTGGTACCATTTTTTCATCGGCCGATAGCCTGTTGTGATGAGTATATAGCTTTCGGCTCTTACGTGGCTTCGCCACGCCGCGCGCTCATTGGCCAAAGCGGAACTCAATCGTGCGACGGAGCGTCGATGTTGAGTGTTGCGGTCGCGAGTTCAGGCAAAGGAGCTTAAAATGCGTCTCAGCGTCCTGGCGTTGGCACTGCTTGCAAGCCTTGCCACGTTGACCTTCTCAAGTCACGTCCAAGCAGCTTCTGCGGATCGATATTGCCTGCAAGGCCGCAGATGGGGCTTTCCCGGCAATTGCCAATTCGCGACACGTCGGCAGTGTCTCGCCGCAGCTTCCGGCACGAATGCTAGTTGTGGACTCAATCCGCGCTACGCATCTTCAAGGCGGCATTAGCCAAACCAGCCAGACGATTCCGGGCGCGGGACAAGTCATTCCTTGGATTTTGGGTGGTGGCCAGATCGCATTGCGAAAGATCTAGCTACGTCGGCGGTCTTCCATTCGGCGCCACTGGACGAGCCGTCAGGTTGTTCGCGGACAGGCGAGGCAACGACTTGGTCGCGACGACGCTGCTTTGCTCGCAGCAAGAACCAGGTTCACCGCTTGGCCGATTGGAGTGCAAAGGCGCGTTCTTGAAAACGCCACGCGCCAAAGCCTCCGTGCGGCAGATGTGTCGGTGATCGTCGGGCGGAGATCCGTCAACTTCTTAGTCAAAGTGGATAGTAACTTGCCAATAGTCGCCCCGCATCTTGCCTCAGCGTCGCGATGAGCCGGGCGCAGATTTTGTCGCCAGAGCAACGATTTGGCCGCCATCGATGTAGGCTTTCAGTCGTCAAGTTAAAGAGTGGCCCGGCTCTTGCTCTTTGCGGTATGATAGTTTTTGATAAACATCATACTGTAGGGACTGGTAGATGAGGCAAGCGGCGAAGTGGTCTTTGCGGGCGGTCGACCCCGGGGTGGTGCTGCTGTTCGGTGGGCTGATCGCCGCCAATGTCGCCGCATGGGCCTGGGCCTTCGCGCTGTTCGGCGACCGGCCGACAGTCATGGCGACGGCGCTGCTGGCCTGGGTCTTCGGCCTCCGCCACGCCGTCGATGCCGACCATATTGCCGCGATCGACAACGTCGTGCGCAAGCTGATGCATGTGGGCGGTGCGCTGCGAAGTGTCGGTCTCTACTTTGCGCTCGGCCATTCCACCGTCGTCGTGGTCGCGACGATGTTGCTTGCGCTCGGCGTCGTCAGCTTTAGCGGTGACAGCCTGCTGAAGAAGATCGGCGGCCTGATCGGCACCTCGGTGTCGGCGCTGTTCCTGCTCGTGATCGCGGCCATCAATCTCGCGATCTTCGCCGGCCTGTGGCGGACGTTTCGCATGGCGCGCGAGCAGGGCGTCCACGACGCTGAAGGCCTCGACGCGCTGCTCGCCAATCGCGGATTTCTGGCGCGGTTGCTCGGCCCGATGTTCCGCCTGGTGACGAAGCCCTGGCATATGTATCCGCTCGGGCTCCTGTTCGGCCTCGGCTTCGACACGGCCACCGAGATCGGGCTGCTCAGCATTTCCGCCAACGAAGCCGCGCGCGGCGTGTCGCTTGCGCATGTGCTGGTGTTTCCCGCGCTCTTCGCCTCCGGCATGGCGCTGGTCGACACCGCCGACTCCGCGCTGATGGTGAGCGCCTATCGCTGGGCCTTCGTCGATCCCTTGCGAAAGCTCTGGTACAACCTCACCATCACCGGGGCCTCCGTCGCGGTGGCACTGTTGATCGGCGGCATCGAGGCGCTCGGGCTGATCGCCGACCGGCTTGGCCTGTCCGGCGGTGTGTGGGCGCTGGTCGACGGCCTCAACGAGTCGCTCGCCAATGTCGGCTTCGTCGTGATCGCGCTGTTCGCGATCGCCTGGCTGGTCTCTGTCGTGCTCTACCGCCGCATGTTTGCCGGCGGCGGGCCGCACACGCGCGATGTGCCTCGAGGCGCGAATGCCACCGAGGCAGCTTGAAGGCGGCCGGCGCTGGGGCGCTTTGACCGCGCTTTCAGCCTGCGTGCTGCTCGTCGACCGAGGCGATGCGTTCGCGCAGGACGCCGGTGCCTCGCGCGAGCTGCCGCCAGTCCAGGTCACCGGTGGCGAAGCGCAGCGCCACAACAAGCCGCCCACGCCACGAAGGACGAGCCGGGCCGTCCCGGCGGGCAGCCGCAATCCGGAGCAACCGGCAACATCTCTCGCACCGGAAGCACGCAGCGTTGCCTCCGGCCCAAAGGGCCCGCCGGGCATGGCCAGCGAGATCACCGTCTCCGGCGAAGAGCTCAATGCGCGTCCCTTCGCACGACCGGGCGAGGCGCTCGAAGCCGTGCCGGGCCTGATCGTGACCCAACATTCCGGCGAAGGCAAAGCCAACCAATATTTTCTGCGCGGCTATAATCTCGATCACGGCACCGATCTCGCCATCACCGTCGACGATGTCCCCGTCAACATGCGCACCCACGCGCACGGCCAGGGCTATGCCGATCTCAACTGGTTGATTCCGGAAACCATCGTCGCAATGGACGTCCGCAAGGGGCCGTACTTCGCTGACGAAGGCGATTTTGCCTCGGTCGGCAGCGTCCATATCGGCCTGATCGACCGCACCAAGGGCCTCGCGCAGGTGACCGCCGGCAGCTTTGGCTATCGCCGCCTGCTCGGCATGGACTCAGCGAAAGTCGGCGACGGTTCGCTGCTCGTGGTCGGCGAGATCGGCACTTACAACGGTCCGTGGGACAATCCGGACAATGTGAGGAAGCTCAACGGCCTCGTGCGCTACAGCCAGGGCACCGCGACCGACGGCGTGTCCGTCACCGGCATGGCCTATGCCAATAAGTGGAATTCGACTGACCAGGTGCCGCAGCGCGCGATCACGAACGGCCTGCTCGAGCGGTTCGACTCGGAAGATCCAACCGACGGCGGCAACACAAATCGCTTCGCACTCTCGGGTCGCATCGCTCAGAGCGATGATCTCGGCTCGTGGAAGGCCAATGCCTACGTTGGGAAGAGCCAGCTCGATCTCTTCAACAACTTCACCTATTTCCTCAGCGATCCCATGCTCGGCGACCAGTTCCACCAGCACGATGATCGCCTGATGGCGGGCGCCAATATTTCGCGCACGCTAAACGGCTCGTTCGCAGGGCTGCCGATGCAGACCACCTTCGGCCTGCAATCGCGCTACGACGCGATCGACCTGGCGCTCACGAGCACCTTCCAGCGCGGCTTCCTTGCCAATATCCGTAGCGACAAGGTCGGCGAGGGCAGCGTCGGCCTCTATGCCGAGAACACGGTGCGCTGGACCGACTGGCTCAGGACGACGGTTGGCTTACGCGGCGACTACTACGCCGCCGACGTGACCTCCCTGTTCAATCCCAGCAATTCCGGCCGCGCCGATGCCGCGCTCCCCAGCCCGAAATTCCGGATGGTGCTCGGTCCGTTCAACCGGACCGAATTCTTCCTCGGCGCCGGCTATGGCATGCACTCGAACGACGCGCGTGGCGCGACGACGACGGAAGACCCCAGCGATCCCGCCGCAAGACTCACGCCGTCGCCGCTGCTGGTCCGCACCAGGGGCGCCGAGGTCGGCGTCCGCAGCAGGATCGCTCCCCGGCTCGATACCTCGCTCAGCATCTTCATCCTCGATCAGGATTCCGAGATCCTGTTCTCCGGCGATGCCGGCGATACCTCGGCGGCCCGCGCTGGCCGCCGCTACGGTTTCGAATGGACCAACCACTACCGCCCGCGATCCTGGATCGACATCGACGCCGATCTTGCGATGACGCATGCGCGCTTTCGTGGCTACGACAGCGAGCAGGCGGAGGTCTATGCCTCGCTCGCCGGCTATCCCGAAGCGCAGATCGGCAACGCGCCCGGCAACTACATTCCCAACGCACCGGCGATGGTGGCCTCGGCCGGCGTCACGCTCGGCGAGAAGACCGGCTGGTTCGGCGCCTTGCGCTGGCGCTATCTCGCCTCAAGCCCGCTGACGGAAGACAATGCGTTCCGCTCGCCTGCGACCAGCATTTTCAACGGCCGCCTCGGCTATCGCATCGACAATGGTTGGCGCTTACAGCTCGACGTGCTCAATCTCTTCAATACTCAAGCGAACCAGATCACTTATGCTTACGGTTCACTGCTCAAGACCGACACGCTCTACAATCTCTGCACCGCAGGCACCGCGCCGGCGTCGGTCTGCCAGAACGGCGTGATGGATTACGTGCTGCATCCGGTCGAGCCGCTGACGTTCCGCATGACCGTGGCCGGGACGTTCTAGGTCCAGGCTGTAAAAAAAAATCTCGCAGCGCTGGGCGCATGCGACGAGATGGAAACAAGTTTTGTCTCTTGATGGAAACGTGTCTTTCAGGCCTTGGCTGAAATTCCTTGATCTTTTTTAGCCCGCCAGCGTCTGCGCGCCGCGCTCGATCGCTTCATGGCCAACGTGGCCGCATGACTCGGCGGGGTAGATCGGCGGTTTCTGCCAACGGGTGATTGCAACAAGTTGGATAAGTTGTGGTAGTGAACTGCGACGTCGGCGGCACATCGCGGCCTGAAAGCGCTTCGGCCGGCCGATCGGCGAGCTGCGGCGCGCCTATGAGGCGCTGCACAAGGCACATCACGAATTGCAGCGCGCCCAGCGGCAGCTGGTCGAGCAGGAGAAGATGGCGAGCCTTGGCCGGCTCGTCGCCGGCGTCGCGCACGAGCTGAACAATCCGATCAGCTTCGTTTACGGCAATATTCACACCTTGATACGTTATCGAGCGGCCATCGGCGCCTATCTCGATGCGATTCACGGTAAGGGCCGGGCGAGCGACCTGGCCGCGCTGAAGAAGAGCCTGCGGATCGACGACGTTCTCGAGGATTTCGGTCCGTTGATCGAGGGCACCATGGAGGGTGCGGTCCGCATCAGCGAGATCGTGAAGAATCTGCGCCGCCTCTCCTTCAGCAAGCTCGGCGAGGTCGAGCGCGTCAACATCGAGCGCTTGATCAACACCGCGGTGCTGTGGGCCGTCCGCACCAAGCAGGTTCGCATTGACCTGCAGATGGAGCTTGAGCCGGAGCTGTGGATCTCCGGCAACGAGGGACAATTGCATCAGGTCATCGTCAATCTCGTGGAGAATGCGATCGATGCGATGCGCGGCACCGAATCGCCGCGGCTGGTCGTCTCGGCGGCGCGCAGGGGCAACGAGATCCTGTTCCGGATTTCGGACAACGGCCCGGGAATAGACAAGGACCACATCAGCCACATCTTCGAGCCGTTCTTCACGACCAAGCGGGTCGGTGAGGGCACGGGGCTCGGCCTCTGGATCAGCTACGGCATCGTGCGCGAGCACGGCGGCGAACTCCTGGCCACGAACGAGCCGGAAGGCGGCGCGACATTCTCGTTTGCGCTGCAGGCCGCCCCAACCGTGCATTTCGAATGATCAGACATCGTAATGTCTGTCGGCATTGAAGCCCGGTGGTGATCGTTGTGTCTGGGGCAGCGCCCTAGCGACGGTCGATATCGACGTCACCGTCCGCTGACAGGACTTCCGCAGTTATCTCAAGCGCGTTTATGCCGACCGCGGCCACGCCTTCACATTCGATCCAACCATGTCACCGATCGCGGTCGGGAGCTGCGTTCCGGCGGAGTCGAAGAACCAGCCAACTTCGCTTGCAATGTTTAGTAATCCGTGGTTCACTAAACAATTCGAGCCTGCCGGGCCTATAGAATCCGGGTGGCGCGAGGAAACGTCAGTTTAGTTATTCAGCTCGTCACGGACTGTGTCGCTCTGCTCGAAGCATTCGAGCGGGTAGGAAAGCCGTGCCATGTCGATGGCCGGTCACCTGGAGGGAACGCGAAATGAAACCGACATTCAAGACGCTTGTTGTTGCATGCGGGGCTGTTGTCTCCGCGTTCGGTCTCGGAGCGGGGACCACCCCCGCACAGGCTCAGGGCAAGACCATCACGTTGTGCTGGGCCGCCTGGGACCCGGCCAACGCGCTGGTCGAACTTTCCAAGGACTTCACCGCCAAGACAGGCGTCGGCATGAAGTTCGAATTCGTGCCGTGGACGAATTATGCCGATCGTTTCCTGAACGAACTCAATTCGCACGGGTCGTTGTGCGATCTCATCATCGGCGATTCACAATGGATCGGCGGCGCTGCGGAGAATGGCCAGTACGTCAAGCTCAATGATTTCTTCACGAAGGAAGGAATCAGCATGGACGACTACATGCCGGCAACGGTGGTCGGCTATTCCGAATGGCCGAAGAATACGCCGAACTATTGGGCGCTGCCGGCGATGGGCGATGCGGTGGGCTGGACCTATCGCAAGGACTGGTTCGCGCGGCCGGACGTGCAGAAGGATTTCAAGGCCAAGTACGGCCGCGATCTCGCCGTGCCAAAGACGCTTGATGAA
Organism: Bradyrhizobium sp. NAS80.1; assembly: GCF_001908205.1. Classification (GTDB taxonomy): domain Bacteria; phylum Pseudomonadota; class Alphaproteobacteria; order Rhizobiales; family Xanthobacteraceae; genus Bradyrhizobium. The sequence continues at coordinate 9,733 of NZ_LGHL01000126.1, read as the reverse complement.
CTCCGCGACATTGCGCAGTTCTTCCAAGGCCGCGAAATCGACGGCAAGAAGGTCTATGGCGCCTCGATCTATACCGAGCGTGGCTCGGAGGGCATCACCATGGGCGTTTCGAATTATCTCTACGACTACGGCTTCAAATACGACGATCCGAAAAAGCCTTATGCGATGGACGGGTTCGTGAACTCGCCTGGCGCCGTCAAGGCGCTCGAGGCCTACAAGGATCTCTACAAGTGCTGCACGCCTCCCGGCGCCTCCAATTCCTACATGTCGGAGGGGCTTGATGCCTTCAAGTCCGGGCAGGTCGCGTTGCAGATGAACTTCTTCGCGTTCTTCCCGGGCCTCCACAAGGACCCGAATGTCGGCGGCGACAAGATCGGCTTCTTCGTCAATCCAGCCGGTCCTGCCGCACAGGCGACGCAGCTCGGCGGGCAGGGAATTTCGGTTGTTTCCTACTCCAAGAACCAGCCCGAAGCGCTGCAATACATCAAGTGGTTCTCCGGCGGCGACGTTCAGAAGAAGTGGTGGGCGCTCGGCGGCTATTCCTGCGCCAAGTCCGTGCTGAACGATCCGAGCTTCCCGAACAGTGCGCCCTTTGCGAAGGAGTTCCTGCAGTCGATGGGAATGGTCGTCGATTTCTGGGCCGAGCCTTCCTACGCCCAGCTCTTGCAGGCGGAGCAGAAGCGCGTGCATGACTATGTGGTGGCTGACAAGGGCACCGCACAGGAAGCGCTCGACGGTCTGGTGAAAGACTGGAAGGCCATCTTCAAGGAAGAAGGCAAAAAGTTCTGAGGCAGCCGCCCGGAGCGCGCGCGAACGCGCTCCGGGCTTTCCTTCGAGATGACCGGAATTTGTCGCATCGTCGACGAACCCGGTGCCAGGATCGGTCGATGCAATGAACGAATTGAGTGCCTCTTCGCGGATCACCTATCGGGCCGTCATGGTCCGGCCAGGCGTGGCGCGTCGTATCCGGGGCTTGTCGGACAGGACGCTCGCCTGGCTCTTCATCACGCCGACGATCGTGCTGTTGCTGGCGATCAATATCTTTCCGTTGCTCTGGACGATCTATCTTTCGTTCACGAACTACCGCGCCAACAGGGCCAACGTGCCGACGATCTGGCTGGGGGCTGACTGGTACCAGTCGATCCTGACCGATCCGGACATCTGGGCGGCAATGCAGGTGACCGCGCATTTCGTGATCTGGACGGTGGTGATTGAGACCGTCATTGGATTCGGCCTTGCGTTCCTCATCGACAAGAAGTTCCGCGGCCACGGCATGTGGACCACGATCATTCTGCTGCCGATGATGCTTTCGCCGGCCGTAGTGGGCAATTTCTGGACGTTTCTCTACCAGCCGCAGATCGGGCTCTTCAATTACGTGGTCGCCTTCTTTACCGGCCGCGATGCCTCGTCGTTCCAGATGCTGGGCGACGTGAGGCTCAGCCCATGGGCCATCGTCATCGTCGATGCCTGGATGTGGACGCCCTACGTGATGCTGATCTGTCTGGCAGGCCTGCGTTCGATCCCGGACTACATTTATGAGGCGGCGGAGGTCGACCGCGCATCGAAATGGCGGCAGTTCTGGTCGATCACGCTGCCGATGGCGCTGCCGTTCATCATGCTGGCGGTGCTCTTCCGCGGCATCGAGAATTTCAAGATGTTCGACATGGTCAATCTGCTCACCGGGGGCGGGCCGGGATCGACCACGGAAGTCGCCTCGATCACGCTCAAGCGTGCGGCGTTCGAGAGTTGGCGTACGGGCTATTCCTCGGCCTTCGCGATCATCCTGTTCGTGACGGTCTTCGGCCTCGCCAACATCTATGTGAAGGCGCTGAACAAGGTGAAAAGCCGATGACCTCAGCCACTACAGCCCATTCGGTCGTCGAGCCGTCGGCCACTACGAGGCGTTTTGCCGGCTCGCTCGTCGTGCTCTATGCCGTCATCACCATGATCCCGCTGGTATGGATCATGCTCACCGCGTTCAAGTCGCCGGATGATGCGATCTCCTATCCGCCCAAGGTGATGTTCAAGCCGTCGCTCGAAGGCTTCTGCAATCTCTTCACGACGCGCTCGCGCCAGACGCCGGAGTTCATCCGCTCGCTGGGACCGCCGCAGGGGCTTTGCGACAGCATCGCACGCAGCCGCAACATGGTGGTCGCCGGGCCATCGAACTACGTACCGCGCTTCGTCAACTCCCTGATTATTGCGTTCGGTTCGACCGTGCTCGCCGTCGCGCTAGGGACCTTGTCGGCCTACGGCTTTTCACGGTTTCGCGTGCCCCTGAAGGACGACCTGCTATTCTTCATTCTGTCGACCAGGATGATGCCGCCGATTGCGGTCGCGATCCCGATTTACTTGATGTACCGCACCGTCGGATTGTCGGATACCCGGCTCGGGATGATCCTGCTCTATACATCGGTCAACGTCTCGCTCGCTGTCTGGCTGCTCAAGGGCTTCATCGACGAAATCCCGCGCGAGTACGAGGAGGCGGCGATGATCGATGGATACACCCGCTTTCAGGCGTTCGTGAAGGTGGTGCTGCCGCAGGCCACCACCGGAATCGCGGCGACGGCGATCTTCTGCCTGATCTTCGCCTGGAACGAATACGCCTTCGCGGTCCTTCTAACCTCGGGCAACGCGCAGACGGCGCCGCCTTTCATTCCGATCATCATCGGCGAGGGCGGACAGGACTGGCCCGCGGTGGCCGCTGGCACGACGCTGTTTCTGGTGCCGATCGTGGTGTTCACGGTACTGTTGCGCAAGCATCTGCTGCGCGGCATCACCTTTGGAGCCGTCCGCAAATGATTCTTGATGCCAACCCGTCCATCGCGCGTCGTGGTCTCGCAGACCGCGTTCTGCGCCGCGGTCCGCTCGAAGCCGTGGCAACGATGATCATTGCCGCCGGTGTCGTCATGCTGATGCAGCCATTCTCTCTGGTACTGTATTCCTGGTCGTTTGCGACGACCCTGTTCGGCACGGTGATGTTCACCATTGTGTCGAAGGTCCGGGAGTAGGGCGCGATGGCACAGATCAAGGTCGAGGCGCTCGACAAATCCTTCGGTACGTTTCATGCGGTCAAGTCTGCCAGCTTCACGGTGGAGGACGGCCAGTTCCTTTGCCTGCTGGGACCTTCCGGCTGCGGCAAGACCACGACGCTGCGCATGATCGCCGGCCTGGAGCTGCCGACGGCAGGCACCATCCGGCTTGACGGCGAAGACGTGACCATGAACCGCGCATCGGCGCGCGACATTGCCTTCGTGTTCCAGCTCTTTGCGCTCTATCCGCATATGAACGTCCGGCGCAACATCGGCTTTCCCTTGAAATGCGAGGGCATCGGTGCGGCCGAACGCGACCGGCGGGTCGTCGAGGCCGCGCGCATCCTGCGGATCTCCCATCTCCTCGACCGATCGGTGTCGGGCCTCGCCGGCGGCGACCGGCAGCGCGTCGCGCTCGGCCGGGCGATCGTGCGCAAGCCCAAGTGTTTCCTGATGGACGAGCCGCTCGGCGCACTCGATACCGAGATGCGTGAGGCAATGATTCATGAACTGCGTGCGCTGCATGACCGGCTGGGCGCGACGACCGTCTATGTCACGCATGACCAGCTCGAGGCCATGGCAATGGCCGACAGGATCGCAGTGATGAACAATGGTGTCGTCGAGCAGGTCGCGAGCCCGCGCGACATCTATGACCGGCCTGCTTCGGTGTTTGTGGCCGACTTCATCGGTTCGCCGCCCATGAACTTTCTACCGTTCCATGGCGGCCTGCAGACCGGGGCACAGGCGATCCGGCTCGGTAAGCGTGACGTCGCAATTCCTGCTGCGCGCGAGGCGATGGCGGAATGCGAGCTCGTGCTCGGGGTGCGGCCCGAGCACGTGCGGTTCACGGATCGTGGCATGGTGCGCGGCGAAGTTTATGGGACGGAATATCTCGGCACGACGCAGATCGTGACGGTGACGACGCGCTACGGTACGCTCAAGGCCCGCTCACCCAGCAGCACGTCCTTTCGGACTGGAGAGAATGTCGGGCTCGACTTTCGGCCCGATACGCTGTCGATCTTCGACAAAGCGTCCGGCCGGGCCATTCGTACCGCGCTACATGAGGGAGGCGCGCATGGCTGAGGTCGAGATCAACGCCGTCTCCAAGGCGTTCGGCAAGGCGCAAGCGGTGAGCGATCTGTCGCTGACCGTTGGCGACGGCGAATTCGTCACATTGCTCGGGCCGACCGGCGCCGGCAAGACCACGGCGCTGCGATTGATCGCCGGATTGGAGCGGCCGGACCGCGGTTCGATCCGGATCGACGGGCGCGACGTGACGGGCGATGCACCGGCCGATCGCGACGTTGCCTTTGTTTTCCAGCAGTATTCGCTGTATCCGCACCTCACCGTGTTCGAGAACATGGCCTTCGCGTTGCGGGCGCCGACCCGCCGGGTGCCCGAAGCCGACATCCGCGCGAAGGTGCAGGAGGTCGCGCGTCTTCTTCACATTGAAACCAAGTTGGACAACAAGGCGACGCAGCTGTCGGGCGGGCAGATGCAGCGCGTCGCGATCGGTCGGGCCCTGGTCCGTTCGCCCTCGATCTACCTGATGGACGAGCCACTCTCCTCGCTGGATGCCAAGCTGCGCGGCGAACTGCGCCTCGAACTCAAGCGGATCCAGGTCGATCTCGGCGCGACGATCCTCTATGTCACCCACGATCAAACGGAGGCGATGACCATGGCTTCGCGCATCGGCGTGATCGAGGCCGGGCGGCTGATGCAGATCGGTTCGCCGCGCGAGATCTACGAGAATCCGGTCAACGCCCATGTCGCGGCGCGGCTCGGCCAGCCGACGATCAACCTGCTGCCAGCGGCGCTGTTCGCGGGCGTGCCGGCCGGCGTGGAGACAATCGGCGCGCGGACCGAGCACCTGACGATCGGGCGCGGCGGCGGAGACGTATCGGCAACCGTCAAGCGGGTCGAACATCTCGGCGACCAGAGCCATCTCCATCTTGACCTCGGCGGCCGACCGGTCGTCACGCTGGCGGATCCCGAGGCGGTCTTGGGCGCCGGGGACGTGGTGTCGCTCCGCCTCAACAAGCCGCTGTTTTTCGATGCGAAAGGCTGGAGGGTAGCGGCATGAGCCTCGATCGACTAGCTAGGGAAAGACTGGTGCGAGCGCTGGCAGGGTCAGTGATCGAACATGCGGACGAACTAACCCGCCTCGACCAGGCGATTGGCGATGGGGATCATGGGCTGAACATGAAGCGCGGCTTCGAGGCTGTGCTCGCGACATTGCCGGGCCTAGTGGACAAGTCGCTGCCGGAAATGCTGAAGGCGATCGGAATGACCTTGGTCATGAAGGTCGGTGGTGCCTCCGGCCCACTGGTCGGAACTTTCTTCATGGAACTGGGCAAGGCACTTCCGGAGCAGCCGAGCCGGGCCGATCTCGTCGCGGCGACGGAGAAGGCGATCGATGCCGTCAAGGCGCGCGGCCGTTCCGAAGCGGGACAGAAAACGCTGCTGGATGTCCTGGTGCCGGTGCATGCCGTATTGGCAGGAGGCGGCGATGCCAGGACGATCGCGAGCGAGGCGGCGGAAGCGGCCGATCGCACCACGCCCATGCTTGCGATCCGCGGCCGTGCGTCCTTTCTTGGCGAACGTTCCATCGGTCATATGGACCCGGGCGCGCGATCGGCTTCCCTTCTGATCGGTGCAGCAGTTGAGACACTGGAGTTCGAGGTCAATAAATGAGCAGTTCACGTCCCGGCAATGTCGGAATTGTCATCGTGTCGCATTCGCCGAAGATTGCGGAAGGCGCGGCCGATATGGTGCGCCAGATGGTCGGCGATGCGGTGCCGCTCGCCTGGACTGGTGGCGATGTCGATGGTGGGCTCGGTACGAACGTTGCCGGAATCCTCGAGGCGATCGAGACGGCATGGTCACCGGCAGGCGTGGCGATACTTGTCGATCTCGGCGGTGCCGAGACCAATTCGGAGATGGCGGTGGAGATGCTCGCGGAAGATCGGCGCTCGCGCGTTCTGGTCTGCAATGCCCCGGTGGTCGAGGGGGCAGTGATCGCTGCGACCGAGTCTTCGGGCGGCTCGCCACTTGCCGCCGTCAAGCGCAGCGCGGAGGAATTCTATGCATGATGCCAACGCCAATCGGGCCGCTCAGTCGTTTGCGCTGCTGACCGCCTCCGCGGTGCTCGTCAATCCGGTCGGTCTGCACGCGCGGCCGTCTGTCAAGCTGACGCAATGCGCGAAAGGCTTTGCCGCAAGGATCGAAATTGCCCTCGCTGCAGACGGGCCTTGGACGGACGCCAAGAGCCCGGTGAAGGTGATGCGCGTGAAGGCGCCGCAGGGCGCGACGCTGCATTTCCGCATCAGCGGTCCTGATGGCGAGGCGGCGCTCGCGGCCATGCTGGCGCTGGTGCACGACGGTTTCGGCGAGGCGTGAGATCGTGGGCGAGATCCAAGTCACCGGCCATCCCGCTTCGCCCGGCCTTGCCATCGGCCCGGTCACCGTGCTGACGACCGCAGTGGCGAGCAGAACGGCGAGGGGCGATCCCGCTCAGGAGGTCGCGGCCCTGAAGGCGGCGATCGAGGGGGCTGCGCTGGAGCTGGCCGAACTGATCGCGACGGTTCGTGGCGAGGCAGCGGAGATCCTGGAGTTCCAGATCGCGATGCTGCAGGACGATGCGCTGGCGGAGGCTGCTTACGACGCCATTGCGGCCGGTGCGGCCGCCGATGAGGCCTGGCGCACGGCACTCGACGCGGAGATTGCAGGCTACCGCTCGGCCGAGGAGGAATATTTCCGGGCCCGCGCCGCCGATTTGGTCGATATCCGCGACCGCGTGCTCGCGGCTTTGAATGGTGTGGACACGACCGCGAAGATCTCCGGCGATTCCGTCGTCATGGGTGACGATATTTCGCCGTCTACGTTCCTGGCCGTTGACTGGACCCGCGGCGGCGCCATCGCGCTGGCCGCCGGATCGCCTTCGTCGCATGTCGCGATGCTGGCGCGGGCGCGTGGTGCCCCCATGGTGGTCGGATTGGGTCCATTGCCATGGAGCGGACGGCCGCCGTCGTTGGCGCTGGTCGACGGCGACGCCGGCACCGTGATCTTTGATCCCCGGCCCGAAACGCGTCGTGTCTTCGAGCACCGCATGGCGGCTGCGAATGCCGCACGGATCGCGGCCGACGCCGGCCGCTTCGAGCCGGCAGTTACGGCCGATGGCCGGCGAATCGCCGTCCTTCTCAACGTTGCCGCGCCCGAAGACCTCACAGGCCTCGATCCCGCAATCTGCGACGGCATCGGCCTTGTGCGGACAGAGTTTCTGTTCGAGGGGACCCAGGGCCTGCCGGGGGAGGATGCGCAATATGCGGTCTATCGGCGCATTCTGGATTGGGCCGCGGGACGGCCGGTGACGATCCGCACCCTCGACGCCGGCGGCGACAAGCCGATCGCCGGTTTAACGATCGATGGCGAGCGCAATCCGTTCCTGGGCGTGCGCGGGATCCGCCTCTCGCTTGCGCGACCGGAGGTGTTTCGCGTGCAGTTACGAGCGCTGTGCCGTGCGGCCGTCCATGGGGCGCTGAAGGTGATGCTGCCGATGGTCGCGGTCCCCTCGGAACTCGACCGTGCCAACGACATGCTGGACGCGGAGTTTACGGCACTCAGGGCAGAAGGAATCGCCTGCGCACGGCCGCCGCTCGGTATCATGGTCGAGGTTCCGGCGGCAGCGTTATGCGCTGAGGATTTCGGCGCGGCGTTCTATTCCATCGGGTCGAATGACCTGACCCAATACACGATGGCTGCGGCGCGCGATATCGGTGCTGTCGCCGACCTCAACGATGCGGGCAATCCGGCGGTGCTGGCGCTGATCGCGCGGACAGTCGAGGCCGGACGCAAGCGCGGCGTCGAGGTCTCGCTCTGCGGCGATGCCGCGGCCGATACTCGCTTGACGGCGGCGCTGCTGGCGACAGGCCTGACGACTCTCTCGGTGTCGCCGATTGCGGTGGCCCGGCTCAAGGCTGCTGTCGCCGGGGTGAGCACATGACCGACGATGCAGGCGAGGACACAAGCCGGCCAGGCGACAGCAATGTCGCGGATTACAAGCTCATCCTGCGGCGGGTCCTCGACAATCGGCCATCTGGAACGCGGCTGAAGCTCGCGGCGGCGCTTGGCAAGAACCGCTCTTTCGTGAGCCAGATCACCAATCCGGCGTATTTGGTGCCAATCCCGGCGAAGCATGTCGCGATCATCTTCGAGGTCTGCCATCTGTCCGGTGCCGAGCGCGCGGCTTTCCTCGAAGCCTATGGACGCGCGCACCCCGGACGGCTGCGCGGGGCCCACCGCGAGGCGCACACGCGCACTGTTACAGTGACGGTGCCCGATCTCGGTGACGACAAGAAGAATCGTGCGCTCGAGCAGCTCATCGTCGACTTTGCTGCGCAGCTCGCGCGCTACGCCGAAAGCATCGGCTGACGGATCCAGACTGCAGAACAGACAATCGGGAGAACGCTCATGAAAAAGCTGATCAACGGCGCCGATACAGTGCTTGAAGAGAGCCTTGACGGCTTGGCGGCTGCACATGCCGATATCCTGCTTCTCGGCGCCGAGCGGAAGTTCGTGCGCCGCCGCACCCTGAAGCCGGGCAAGGTCGCGCTGATCTCGGGCGGCGGCTCGGGTCATGAACCGCTCCATGCGGGCTATGTCGGCCTTGGCATGCTCGATGCCGCATGTCCGGGCCAGGTCTTCACGTCGCCGACGCCGGATCAGATGATCGAGGCGGCGGAGGCTGTCGACACCGGGGCAGGCGTGCTTTTCATCGTCAAGAACTACGAAGGCGATGTGATGAATTTCACCATGGCCGCCGAGATGGCCGGGCGCGAAGTCGCGAGCGTGGTGACCAACGATGACGTCGCGGTCGAGAAATCGACCTACACGACCGGCCGTCGCGGAGTCGCGGGTACGCTGATCGTGGAAAAGATGGTCGGCGCCGCGGCCGAAGCCGGAATGCCGCTCGCCGCGCTCAAGACGCTCGGTGATGATGTCAATCGGCGCACCCGCTCGATGGGAGTGGCGCTCCTGCCGTGCACCGTTCCGGCAGCAGGGCGGCCGAATTTCACCTTGGCTGACGACGAAATGGAAATGGGTGTCGGCATTCATGGCGAGCCGGGTCGCCGCAGGGTGCCGTTGGCATCCGCCGATGCGATTGCCGCCGAGCTGCTCGGCGCAATCCTGAGTGATCTCTCACCCGCCAGGGGCAGCGAAGTCTTGCTTCTGGTCAACGGGTTCGGTGCAACGCCTCTGATCGAACTCTACCTGATGGTCAACAGCGCCAAGCGGATTCTGGACGGGGCAGGGATCACGGCGACGCGTTTCCTGACCGGTTCTTATGTGACGTCCCTCGACATGGCGGGTGCCTCGATCAGCGTCTCCGTGCTCGACAGCCAGTCAAAAGAATTGTGGGACGCGCCGGTGCATACCGCCGCGTTACGCTGGGGTATCTAGAGCGATGGTCATCCCGCGTTGTCGCGTGACAGCTATTCACAAACGCACGCGGTATGCTCGCCCTCTGCTTCCAGAAGTTTCGTCCAAATGAAGTTGAACAAGCGCAAGGCCTCGCACGAGGCATCGTATGGGCCCGCTTCATCTCATGGCACGCCTAGCGCCAACGCCATCCGCATTGGCGGCGGCCCCGATGCCACCAGCAAACCCAGCGACGACGGCGCGGCGGCGGGGGACGCCAACCC
>NZ_LGHL01000125.1 GCF_001908205.1 Bradyrhizobium sp. NAS80.1 | reverse complement strand
TGACCGGGACCTGATCCGCGGAGGGCATTATGGCCAGCGGTCACGTGTACCGCGCAAGAAGGCCGAACACATGGCTGCTCCGAAACCAAGATCGATGCCTTTGGCCTGTTCACCGGCCAGATCGGTTACGCCGTCAACAAGGTGCTGATCTACGTCAAGGGCGGTGCCGCCGTGACCGACAACAGCTACCGTACTTTCTTCACGCCGACCGGCGACCTTGCCGCCAGCGCCAACGACGCCCGGTGGGGGGCTGCGGTCGGCGCCGGTATCGAAGTCGGCTTCGCGCCGAACTGGACCGCGGGCATCGAATACAATCACCTGTTCATGGACGACCACACCTACGACCTGAGGACCCCGGCCGGCGCGCTCTTCAGCAGCGTTCGCGTGAGCCAGGACGTCGACCTCGTCACCGTCCGCGTGAACTACAAGTGGGGTAGCCCGGTCATCGCGAAGTACTGATCGCCGATAGAATCTCAGTTCAAAAGGCCGGTCCCGCGTCGGCGTTTTGTTCGGTTCCGCGCACGTGCTCCACTTCGATTGAATATTCTTGCGGGGTCCACGGTACCCTTGCCGGCACGCCGTTTTCAAGGTTGGGAGCCTTGTCCTCAATTCGCTACGTGTCGATCATTTGCACGGCGGCATCATGGCCGCCGGCCGGACCGGCGCAGGAGCGAGGCGCCAGTCATTTCCACTGGCTTCGGCAAGCCCATGAGCTCCAGCACTGTTGGTGCGATATCTGCCAACCGCCCTTCGGCCAGCGACACGTTGCCGCCATCCATTAGCAGCAAAGGCACCGGGTTCGTGGTGTGAGAGGTGTGTGGACGACCTGTTTCTGGATCGCGCATCATCTCGCAATTGCCGTGGTCTGACGTGACAAGCAAAGCACCACCGGCTTTTCCGATAGCTCCAGCGATCCGACCGAGTTCCGTGTCGACTGTCTCGACAGCCTTGATGGCGGCCGCCAAGTTGCCAGTATGGCCGACCATGTCGGGGTTGGCATAGTTCAATACAATTAGATCGTATTTGCCCGACTGGATGGCATCCACTGCCCTGTTGGTTACTTCACGAGCCGACATCTCAGGTTGCAGGTCGTACGTCGCAACCTTGGGAGATGGCACCATGATCCGATCCTCCCCAAGATATTGCGCCTCCTCGCCGCCGTTCAGGAAATAGGTGACGTGCGGATACTTTTCCGTCTCAGCGATGCGCAATTGCGTCCGGCCCGCAGCGGCCACGACCTCACCCAAGATATTCGGCAGCGCCTGCGGCGCGAACATCGCCTGCATGAGGGCATCCAGCGTCTCGCTGTACTGCGTCATCCCGACCGCAGCAGCGAAGCTCACCCGGCGCGGCCGTGGAAAGCCGGCAAAGGCTGGATCAAGCAGCGCGCCGAGAATTTCGCGCACCCGGTCGGCACGAAAGTTGAAGCACAGGACGCCGTCCCCGTCCCGCATGCCGTCATAATCGCCGACCACCGCCGGAAGCACAAACTCGTCGCCGATATCGTGCGCATACGCATCGGCAATCACCGCAAGCGCATCGGGGAAGCGCGGCCCATCGGCTTCCTGGATTGCAGCGTACGCTTTCGCTACACGGTCCCAGCGATTGTCGCGATCCATGGCGTAGTAGCGACCGCACACCGTCGTGATCGGAATGGACCGCGGCAACACGGCCCTCAACCGCGCAATATCCTCGCTGGCCGATTGCGGCGGCGTGTCGCGGCCATCCGTAAAGACATGTACCGCCGTCGCTATGCCAGCTTCTGCGAGCATCTTTGCAAGGGCCGCGGCGTGATCTTGATGCGAATGCACGCCGCCCGGCGAGACCAGCCCCATCAAATGGCAGGTACCACCGCCCCGGCGCATCCGCTCGATCAGCCCAAGCAGCGCCGGCGATCTTTTGATCTCGCCGTCGGCGATCGCATTGCTGATGCGCGGCAGATCCTGCATCACAACGCGACCGGCGCCGATATTGAGATGGCCGACCTCGGAATTGCCCATCTGCCCCTGCGGCAGACCTACATCGCCACCTGACGTACGCACGACGGCATGAGGGTAGCTAACCCACAGACGGTCGAAGGTAGGGGTGCGCGCGAGACGGACCGCGTTGTCGGTCGAGCCTTCTCGCCAACCCCATCCATCCAGCACTACAAGCATCACCGGACAACGTTTCTGCATTTCCGGCATTCCTACTGTATTTTGGCGGCAGCTTCGGCCGGTTCACGGTACGACACCCAACCGGCCCAGGCGCGGCGTGAAGCGAAGCGCCACCTCCTGCCCGGTCTCGATCGATTCATAGAGCGCCGAGATCAGTTCCAGGCTCTTGCGGCCCTCGAGGCCGTCGACCAGCGCAGCGCGCTGGTTCATCAGGCAATCGACGACGTGCTGATAATAGGCCTGATGACCGAAGCCATAGACATTCGGCGGGTTGACCGAAAATTTCTCGATCACATCCTTGTCCGATGGCAGTTCGTCGACGAAACGCCAATGTCGGATCTGGTTGACCGCGAGGCCCGCAATTTCGACTACCCCCATTTCGCCGAGAATGGAGAGCGAGCCTTCGAGGTCGCTCGGCCGGGTGGCGGTGGTCGCCTCGATAAGGCCGAGCGCGCCGTTTTTGAATTTCAAGGTCGCGACCGCCGTGTCCTCGGCCTCAATCCGCACCAATGCGGTGGTAGCGCGGGCATGAACGCTGATGACATCACCGAAGAACCATTCCAGCATGTCGATATAGTGGCTCGCCTGGTTGGTGAGCACGCCCCCATCATAGGCCCAGGTGCCGCGCCAGCTGTCCTGGTCGTAATAAGCCTGATCGCGACACCAGCGCACGCGCACGGTGCCGAGCACGAGCTTGCCGAACCGGCCTGCCTCGAGCGCCTCGCGTGCCTTGAGCACGGGAACATTGAAGCGGTTCTGTTTGACGATGAAAAGCTTGACGCCGGCCTCGTCGCAGGCGCGGATCATGTCGTCTGCGTCCTGCAGCCGCAGCGCCATCGGCTTTTCCACCACGACGTGCTTGCCGGCTTTCGCGCAGGCGTTGACGTGTTCGGGACGCATGCCGCTCGGGGTCAACACCCCGACCGCATCGATGTCCTTGCGGGCGAGAAATTCATCGATGTCGTAATGGGCGCCAACGCCGAACTTCGCTGCAATCGCATCCGCGCGGGCGCGCACCCGGTCGCAGACGGCCGCGAGCCTTGCGCCCTCGACGCGATTGCCGCCTAGCAGATCGGAATGACGCCTGGCAATACGCCCGCATCCCAGCAGGCCGAACCTGATCATTGCGCCTCCTTTTCAACGACGCGGGGCGACGACGATAGGACGCAAATGGCCGAAAGATCGACACTTATGGGATGCGTTCGGCCGCACCTCGTGCCTATCCTCGCCGGTATCCTGCGGCCAAAAGCTTGGCGACGACTGCTTCGCCGGGCCGTTCAATTCAGAAGGGCACGGTGCTCGGTCCGCGAACGCATCGGCAGTCGCACGCCTTCGTAGCTGCGTCGCCCGCAAGTTTGCGAGAGCGAAGAAAAGGCGAACAATTTGATAGTCGACAGCCCGCCCTTGCTCAGGCGCAAGGCCGTGCTCACGCAAGAACGCCTGGAATTTAATTCCGTTCCGCCCGAAACCGCGTGATCCAGCTGCTCATCGGCGAACGCGTCGGGACATTAATCAACCATTCGGAGCCGAAAGACCCATGATGGTAACGCTAGACTACACCGCGCACCGCACCGATCCTGCTTGCGATAAGGCCGATGCCCATGAGAGCGAATGTGAGACCCCACACGTTCAGCCCAAAACTCCCATATCCACCAACTCCCTGCGCCGCAAGCAGAGCAAGGCCAATACCGGTAACGAGTGCGCCGAGCACGTAGCGCCATGCGGGCGCCAGTGCGCCTCCGGTCGCGCGCGGCCGCTCAAAGCGTCCGAAAGCTACAACAAGAGGAATGACTGCCATCGCATTGGCAGCGAGCCAGGGGAATCGCGACCACCACCACTCAGAGCTTCCCGGCTCAAGCCGCAGACCGAAGCCGCCGGCGAAATAGGCCGCAAGCACCACGAGCGTCGTCGCCGTCAGGTGCCAGATGAACAGCGTCATGATAGTGCCGTTCATCACCACGGTTGCCGTCCACGCAACACGGCCGGCCAGCCAGCGACGCGCGGATGCTTGCGCAGCAAGCAGCAACCCCGCCTGCACTGTTGCAAGCGCTATCAGCGTGACTTTCGGCGGTGTCGTGGTGCTGATCGGATCGCCGGGGACGCCAATCATTGAGACAGGATAAGGCCCGACGTGTACCAGCAAGAGCAGCGCGGCGAAGCCGAAGGCGGACCCGACAAGCAGCGTCCAGCGCTGGGAAAACCGCCCGTCGAGCCACGCATATCCGAGCACGGAGATTGCGCCCCAGACGAACAGATAGTTGGCGAAGCCAAGCCATCGCAAACCGACAGCAAAGTACATGACATCGACAGCGGCTGCTGCAGCTGTCAAAGCCCAGAACGATCTCATCCCAAATCGAGCCCACGCAGCCTCCGTGACTGGCACGAGCAGAACGATCCCGATGTACACTGCGAGGAACCAGAGTGGTATGAACGCCACCTGCGAGCCATAGCTGATCAATTCCGGCCGCACGCCGCGGGCGTATTCAATTGCAACGATCGCCACCCAAACCGCAAGCAGTGGGAGGATTGGCCACACCAGACGGCGCAAACGGCCTTCAATCCAAGCTGCATATGACTTGTCGTCCCGCCGCGCGGCACGCCAGCTGATGCCGTTCGCATATCCGCCGACCATGAAGAAGATCGGCATGACCTGCACGATCCATGTGAGCCAGGCGGTCCAGGGAGCGACCGTCAGGATGTGGGCGGTCGTCAAGGTGTTGGTTGCGTCGAAATAGGGCGCGGCGGCCAGCCAGTGCCCGACAGTTACCACCAGCATCGATGTCGCCCGCAGGAAGTCGACGTAGCGGTTTCGGGACGCGGGCGTCCGGTCAGCAAGCTCGGCAGCACGGGACCAAACCGCCATGATCATTCTCCGACGTGCCGTTCAACCTGTATGAAGAAGTCAACATGTACAAGTCAACGAATTGGCTCTCGCGAGCCCACTTGGCGATATGAGTTCGATCGAACCGGGCTGCAAACTCGTACGTTCCCTCTCAACGCTTGCTCGTTGGGGTGCACGCTACAGTCGGTACGACGGTATACACCACTGGTTGCGGGCCAGTGCCGCCGATTTGAAGTTCCCTGCAGCATTTGCAGCAAGCCCGTTAAGGAACTTCCACGGTGCTAAAATCATGAACTTGCCGGCGCCCTTTGCTTCCCGGGTCCTCAGAACGTTCTTGTCATGTTTCATCAACTTCGGACGTGCGGCAATGGCCACCGCACTTGCCAGCAGCACAGGGAAAGCCGACTTTGACGGAGGTCTGACCAGCCGGGTCGCGGTCGCTGCTGGTCGTCAGGAGGAGCGCCATGGAGCGCATCTGGCTCAAGCACTACCCGCCGGGAATTTCGACGGAGATCGACCCGTCGCGATACGCATCGCTCGTTGCGATGCTCGAAGAAAGCTTTGCCAAATATCGCGAGCACACTGCTTTCATCTGCATGGACAAAGGGCTGACCTACGGCGAGACCGACGAGATGTCACGCGCTTTCGGGGCTTGGCTGCAGAGCAGAGGCCTGGCGAAGGGTGCGCGCGTCGCCATCATGATGCCGAACGTGCTGCAGTATCCGGTGGCAATCTGCGCCGTCCTGCGTGCCGGGTTCACCGTGGTGAACACCAACCCCTTGTACACAACGCACGAGCTCGAGACTCAGCTCGAGGATGCCGGCGCCGAAGCTATCATTGTGCTAGAGAACTTCGCGCATACGCTGCAGCAGGCGATCGGCAAGACCCGCATCAAGCACGTCGTCGTTGCCTCCATGGGCGACCTCCTGGGCACGATCAAAGGGACGGTCGTCAATCTGGTGGTACGGTGGGTGAAGAAGATGGTGCCAGCCTACTCGCTGCCCGGCGCGACGCCGTTCAATACTGCGCTCGCGGCCGGCAAGAGCATGACCTTGACCAAGCCGCAGCTTGGATCCGACGATCTCGCATTCCTGCAATACACCGGCGGGACCACGGGCATTCCCAAAGGCGCGATGCTGTTGCATCGTAACGTGGTCGCCAACATGCTGCAGATCGACGAGTGGCTGAAGCCGGTGTTGGAGAACGAGCCGAAGGTCGATCGTCTCACCGTCATGGCGGCGCTGCCACTCTATCACATCTTCGCGTTGACGGCATGTTTCCTGCTTAGCGTCGGTACCGGCGGCCAATGCATTCTCATACCCAACCCGCGTGACATCCCCAGCCTCATCAACGAGCTTGCCAAGTACAAGGTGAACCATTTCCCCGCGGTGAACACGCTTTACAACGCGCTGCTCAATCATCCGGACTTCGGCAAGATCGACTGGAGCATGCTCAAATGCGCCGTCGGCGGCGGCATGCCGGTGCAGAAATCGGTAGCGGACCGTTGGTTCACGGCGACGGGCTCGCCGCTATGGGAAGGCTATGGCCTATCGGAGACGTCGCCGGTCCTGACGTGCAATTCGCCGCTCGACCCAGGATGGGACGGAACCATCGGACTGCCGTTGCCATCAACGGACATCTCGATTCGCGACGGCGACAACAACGAGGTGCCGCTTGGGCAGCCAGGCGAGATCTGCGCGCGCGGCCCGCAGGTGATGCCAGGCTACTGGAAACGGCCGGATGAGACGGCCGACGTCATGACACCCGACGGCTTCTTCCTTACCGGTGACATCGGCATCATGGACGAAACCGGGCGGGCCCGGATCGTCGATCGCAAGAAGGACATGATCACGGTGTCCGGGTTCAAGGTCTATCCGAACGAGGTCGAGGCTGTGGTATCGAGCCATCCGGGAGTACTCGAATGCGGGGTGGTCGGCATCCCCGATCCACGCTCCGGCGACGCGGTGAAGCTGTTCGTCGTCAAGAAGGATCCAAATCTCACCGAAGCGGTCCTGATCAGCTACTGCCAGACGCGGCTCACGCCCTACAAGGTCCCACGACTGGTGGAGTTCAGGACCGATCTGCCGAAGAACAATATCGGCAAGATCTTGCGCCGGCAGTTGCGCGACGAGTCGCGGAAGATCGGCACGCGGGCCGCGTGAAGCGAACCGGCGTCTGAGCGGCGTGGCTCTACCCGCTGTCTCGGAATCAGGAAACCGAAACGACGCGCAGATTGTTGGTTGTCCCGCCCTGACCTAACGGTATCCCGGCAACGACCACCAAAGTATCGCCGGTGCTTGCGAACCCTTCCCGTTTCGCAAGCTCGGTCGCGCGGCTTACCATGTCTTCGTAGCTTTGCACGTGCTCGGAAAGCGCGCTGTGAGCACCCCACAAGAGACAGAGACGACGGGACACCTCTACACTCGTCGTGGTGGCCAGAAGCCGCACCCTGGGTCGCTTCCGCGCGACACGCGCGGCCGTTGTCCCGCTTGATGTATAGGCGACGATGGCCGCTGCACGGATCGCCGAGGCCAAGTCGGCCGCCGCCGCGGCAACCGCATGCGGCAGAGTCTGTTCCTCATCGGGCTGGGTTGCTTCGATGATCGAGCGATACATCTTGTGCTGCTCCGTGCTGCGGATGATGCGGTCCATCATTTCGACGGCTTCGCGCGGGTACTGGCCCGTGGCCGACTCCGCCGACAACATCACGGCATCCGCGCCGTCGTAAATTGCGGTCGCGACGTCTGACGCCTCGGCGCGTGTCGGCGTCGGGGCTGCCACCATGGAATCGAGCATTTGAGTAGCAACAATCACCGGTTTGACGGCCAGCCTACAGGCGCGCACCAGTTCCTTCTGGCGACCAGGTACCTCCTCGTGCGGAATCTCGACCCCGAGATCGCCGCGCGCGACCATGATCGCGTCCGACATCTGGATGATGTCGTCGATCCGCTCGAGTGCAGCTGGTTTTTCGATCTTCGCCATGAGCCCTGCGCGCTCGCCGATCAGAGTTCGCGCCTCGATCATGTCCGACGGCTTCTGCACAAACGAAAGCGCCACCCAGTCCACGCCAAGACGCAAGCCGAATTCCAGATCGGCACGGTCCTTGGCGGTGAGCGGCGACAGGTCCAGAACCGTTCCGGGCAAATTAACGCCCTTGTGGTTCGAGATCGCTCCACCAACGATCACTTCGGCCTCGATGGCGTCATTGCTCAGGCTAGTTGCGCGAACGCGCACTCTGCCGTCATCGATCAATAGATCGTCGCCGGGCGCAAGGGCTGCAAAGATTTCCGGGTGCGGCAACGGTATGGCCCGGCTATCCCCTTCCGATCCGGAGCGAACAAACCGAATGGACTCGCCGGGCCGGACCATGAGCTTCTGATCGCGCAACGTCCCAATGCGGATTTTCGGGCCCTGAAGATCCATCAGGATGCCGATCGGTCGCTGCAGCTCCTGCTCGAGTGCACGGATCGCGGCATGGACACTTGCATGATCTTTCTGGGTTCCGTGGCTGAAGTTGAGACGGAATGTGTCCACACCTGCAACAAACAGCTCCTTAAGCATCTGCGGCGAAGCGCTGGCGGGACCAACGGTCGCCACGATTTTTGCCCTTCGAAGACGCATCGATTGATCCTCTATGCATGCGGCCCATTCAGGCACGATGAACGTTGCTCACATAAAGAAACTCACCCTTCATGGCGGCGAAATCGCCGCAACGGTGCCGCCGACGGGGACTTTGAACCAGCTTCGTACGAACGCGCGCGAATTCGCTTTCGACCCTGACTGCCTGGGCCGATCAAGCTTTCTGACCTCGTCAGCAACACCTTGCGCGCCGCTTCTGTCAGACACTTCTAGCATTTTTATGCCAGGCTCGTACACTGCGGGTTGTATGGATTGTTCGCTAGAGCGGTGCGGGATTCTGATCTGGAACGTCTCGTCATCCTATGTGTTGCGCCCGGTTGACCCTACGTAAGCCGGGATCACCTGAAACAGGGAATAGGATTGCGGGGCAAAGGAAGTGAATTCCTTAAACGAGCTTCCCGCGCAGGCGACTGAACGCTGACCTCTTGAGGGGATTGGTGGCCAAATGAAGGACATACTCGTTTTCCTTTCTCCTTCGGCGGGCAGAGATGATCTCTCTGGTGGCGCGCGTTATGCGAACGGCCTGGCTAGCCTGTATGGGGCGCGTCTGTCTGCATTGATCGCGGAGGTCGAAGCCGACCTCGCCGATTTGCCGCCTGAGCCGGACATCCGGCAGGCCGGGAGCGCTCCCAGGAAGCAAATATCATCAATTGAACGGGCGGCTCGAACGGCGGAGCTCATTCAGTCCGCGGCCGCAGACGCAAACGTACCATGTGACATCCTACAGGCAGAGAACCCGTCCGCGTCACTGCGCGAACGCGTGATCCATTGTGCCCAGGTGCGAGATATCCTGATTATCGATGTGCGTGGACCACTCGATTCGCCTCGCAAGGACGTCGTCGAGGCAGCCCTGTTTGGGAGTGGTCGGCCAATTGTCCTGGTGCCACCAGGCACCTTTGCACTCCCAGAAAACCGGATTGTCGTTGCCTGGGACGGGACACGCTCGGCGGTTCGTGCAGTTCACGACGCCTTGCCACTTCTCGTTAGAGCGCGTGAGGTGCTCGTCGTATCGGTCGTTGATGACAAGCCGTTTTCGACACCCCAATCTGGAGACGCGCTCTGCCGTTATCTGGCGCGCTGGCAGGTTAATGCCAAATTCACTGCCATCCATCGTGAGGCTCTGAACGTCGGCGCGACCCTTCTGGCTTATGCGCGGCAAGCAGGTGCAGGTCTGCTTGTGATGGGCGCATTCGCGCACGGATTCGAGCGCACACTAATGCTCGGTAGCGCAACTCGAGACGTCTTTGAGGCGAGAATTGCAATTCCCGTACTCTTGTCGCACTAGCTCCCCTTGAGTTGTCCGGCGAATGCCCCTGCACGACATCGGCGGGCCTTCACCGCGCTACGTGGCTGCCTCGATACGCGCGCGCTCGGCCACCACTTCAGCATGGAGACGCTCGACATCCTCCCGTCGGCACAATTGGGTGCCATGGGTCAGGACGGCCGCGGCGCCGGCGGCCATGCCTAGCATGAATGCGTCCTCGACACTCTGTCGGCGTGCGAGCGCGAAAGTCATGGCCGCCACGAAGCTGTCGCCTGCCCCGACGGCGCTCACGGCCTTCACCTTGGGGCCTCTCAGGCGCAACGTGCCCGAGGGATGCGCGAGCAACGCCCCATCGCGCCCCATGCTCACAGCAAGGTTTTCGACGGAGCCATCGGCCACCAGAGATCTCGCCACCTCGGCAAGTTCCTCGGCGGACTCAATCTTTCGGTGCGTCAGAATCTCGAACTCCCCGAGACTGGGCTTGGCGAGATAAATGCCTCCTGCCGACATCGCCGCGTGGAGTGCAGGCCCTGACGTGTCAAGGATCAGGCGTGCTCCCTTGCTCCGCACAATGCGCGCCAGGCGGGCGTAAAAATCGATGGGAACCCCGGGCGGCAAGCTGCCGCTCGCGACGACATAGTCTGCATCGCATTCGCCAAGCTCGGAAAGGGCCGATTGCCACTCTGCTTCAACAAGGGCAGAGCCCTCGCTTACGAAACGATATTCCAGCCCGGAAATTTCTTCCAGGACCGTGAAACTGATGCGTGTGCCGCCGGCTACCTCGATGCATTTTCCCGGTACGCCCAACTTCGCGACGAGCTCGTTCAGGACGAGTCCGGTTGCGCCGCCGGAGAGGTAGATGGCGTAGGACTCAAGGCCCAGTTCCTTCAGCACGCGCGCGACGTTTATGCCGCCACCCCCCGCGTCAGTGCGCTGTCCTACCGCCCGGTTCTTACGGATCGGCCTGATCTCGTTCGACTTGAACGCGAGATCGATGGTCGGGCTCAGCGTCAGCGTAACGATCGGCTTTGAGGCTATCTCCGGCTGCTGTATCATGGCGTAAGCCTTCTCGCCTGGGGATAGAAACGTCAAAAGTTATCACCGTTGGAGGCTGAGCGCCATGCGGCTAGTCGGCGACATTGGTGGAACCAACGCAAGGTTTGCGATTGCGGAGCCGGGCAAGTGTCCCCGCGACGTACGCAAGCTCCCTGCTGCTCAATATCCCAGCCTCGCTGAAGCAGCAGAGGACTATCTGTCTCACGCTCCGAAGGTGGAAGAGGCGGTGCTTGGTGTAGCCGGTCCCGTATTGGGCGATGAAGTATGGTTCAGCAACAGCACTTGGCGATTCTCGATTGAGGATGTGCGCCGGCGGCTCGGCTTGCGCAAGCTGATCGTCATCAATGACCTTGTCGCCCAAGCATTGTCCTTTGCCGCGTTGCAGCCCGATGAGATCGGCTCGGTGAAATCTGGAACCCGCAATCCGGAGCACCCTACCCTGGTAATTGGCCCCGGAACCGGCCTCGGTGTCGCTTTTCTGCTGAACGATGCGGGTACGTTTGTCGGCCTCCCGAGTGAGGCCGGGCATGCCACATTCGCCCCGACGGACCGCCTGCAAGCGGAAATCCAGTCGCGTCTTCAGGATCAACATGCGCATTTGTCAGTTGAGCGGTTGCTGTCCGGATCAGGGCTGTTGTCGATCGCGACAACTTTGGCCGAGATCAACGGACAGATCATCGACGTTCACGATCCAAGAGACGTTTCGGCGCGTGCTGCAGCAGGTCAGTGCCCCACCTGTCGTGAGGCAATAAGGATCTTCTCATCCATCCTCGGCTCTACGGCGGGCAGCCTCGCGCTGACCCTTCTGACCAGTGGCGGGGTTGTCATCACTGGCGGACTATGCCGCGGGCTGCGGCCACTTTGGGATGTGGAAGCATTGACCCGAGCTTTCATCGCAAAGGGACGACTCAGCTCGTACCTGGACGGGATATCGATCGATCAGATCTTGCGCCCTCACGCAGGCCTACTCGGCGCGGCACGGTATGTAGAGCATAGCCGCTCCGTTTGAGCTGAGCCAGGACGAGCGCGCGACGAAACTCAAGCTGAACGGCTATTGAGGGACCTGTGATGTGTTCGCAAACAAGCCCGATGCCGAGCTCAGGGATGCCACGCAAGGCCGGTCTCGTTCCGTCGCGATTTGATGCCGTCGCCTTCGATCTTGATGGCGTGATTACGGATACCGCGCGCATCCATTTCCAGGCATGGCAGCAAACCTTCGATGCCTTTTTCGAAGGGGCCACCCGCCGCACCGGCGCTAGCTTTGCGCCATTCACGCTCCAAGACTATCACAGCTACATCGATGGGCGTCCGCGCGAGGAGGCTATTCGTGCCTTTCTGTCCGCCCGAGTTGTGGAGGTAGAGGAAGGCAGCGAAGCGGACGGCCCCGAGGCCGAAACCGTCCACGGCCTCGCCAAGCGAAAGGACGGGTTGTTTCTCGAGCGGATGCGCAGCAAGGGGGTAGACATCTATCCGTCCACGGTGGCGCTGATACGGCGTCTGCGCGCCCTCGGCCTCAGGACAGCGGTGGTTTCGGCGAGCCGAAACTGCCGAGAGGTTCTGCAAGCCACACGGCTCGACCGGCTGTTCGATGCTCGCGTTGACGGACAGGATGCCGCGGCGTCGGGGCTGCGGGGGAAGCCGGCGCCGGATACGTTTCTCGAGGCGGCGCGGCGCCTCGGGATCTCGCCCGAGCGCACCGTCGTCATCGAGGACGCGATTGCCGGCGTGGCCGCGGGACGAGCCGGCGGTTTCGGCCTTGTCATCGGCATCGACCGGACCGGCCATGGGACGGCCCTGGAAGACGCTGGCGCCGATATCGTTGTCGCCGACCTCAACCAGATCGATTTGGAATTGGAGGATGGGCCGACACGACGGCGCACGGCGCAGCTGGATGTGCATCGGCTCGACCCGTTCATCGCGCAATCGGGAACAGAGACCTGCCATCCAGCAGCGCAGGCTAGACCGGACCCGTGGCTGTTTGCCCATGAGGGTTTCGACCCTGCCCTGGAGGGCCGTCGCGAAACCCTGTTCGCCGTCGGCAACGGGTATTTCGTGACCCGCGGAGCGGCTGCGGAGGCACGCGCTGATGACCTGCATTATCCCGGCACGTATCTTGCCGGCGCCTACAACCGGCTCACGACGTTGATCGATGGCCGTCCGATCGAGAACGAGGACCTGGTCAACCTCCCCAACTGGCTGCCACTGACGTTCCGAATCGACGAGGGAGAATGGTTCGACCTGCGTCGCGTCGAAATCCTTGGGTATCAGCTAACGCTCGATCTGCGCCGCGGCCTTTACTTGCGAACTTTGCGCGTACGCGACGCGCTCGGGCGGGAAACCAGCCTCGCCGAGCGCCGGTTCGTGCACATGGACGCCAAGCACCTCGCCGGCCAGCATGTCACCATCACTTCGGAGAACTGGTCGGGCCGGCTCACGGTGCGCGCCATGCTGGACGGCGACGTCGCCAATACCGGCGTGCCGCGCTACAAAGCGTTTGCAAGCAGGAATCTGCGTGTGTGCGACGCCGCCGCCATTGCACCTAGCTCCATGCTGCTCCAGGTCGAGACGACGCAGTCGAAGCTGCGGCTCGCACAGGCCGCACGGATTGAGGTAAGCGTGCGCGGGCTCGATGTCGCCGTCGACAAGCGCCCGATCAAGGAAGCGGCACGTGTTGGCTACGATGTCATCCTTGACGTCACGCCGGGCGTCAGTACTGAAATCGAGAAGATCATCGCGCTGTATACCTCCAGAGACCGCGCCATCGCCGATCCGGAAACTGCCGCGCGCACTGCGATCGTGCGGGCCGAAGGCTTTGATGCACTTCTGCAAACCCATGAACGTGCCTGGGGAAACTTGTGGGAGCGCACTGATCTGGATCTGCTCGATGTCGCCGGCGACGAAGCGGATGAGACGCACTTGGCCGTGCGCCTGCACCTCTTCCATCTGCTCCAGACAGCTTCCAGTCACAGCATGGAGCTGGACGCCGGCATCCCTGCCCGCGGCTGGCATGGCGAGGGGTATCGCGGCCACATCTTCTGGGACGAGCTCTTCATCTTCCCATTATTGAGCTTGCACCTGCCGATCCTCGCTCGTGCGCTGCTGCTCTACCGCTACCGGCGCCTCGACGAAGCGCGATGGGCTGCCCGGCAAGCTGGATTCCGCGGTGCGATGTACCCGTGGCAGAGCGGGAGCGATGGCCGCGAAGAAACCGACGTCATGTACTTCAACCCTCGCTCCGGCAACTGGATCAAGGACGACACGCATCTTCAGCGCCATGTTGGCGCTGCGGTCGCTTACAATGTCTGGCAGTACTACCAAGCGACCGGCGATGCCGAGTTCCTTTACTCCTTCGGCGCCGAGTTGATGTTCGAGATCGCCCGCTTTTGGGCCAGCATCGCGCAATGGAACGAAGCACGCGGCCGCTACGATATTCGCGGCATCATAGGCCCGGACGAATTCCACGACGGTTATCCGGATCGCGATGCGCCGGGTTTGGACAACAACGCATACACCAATGTCATGGCGGCTTGGTGCGTAACGCGCGCGCTCGATCTCTTTGAGCTGTTGCCGAAAGAACGTTGCCAAGAGTTGTGTCGGGACCTGCGGATCGAGCAGGAGGAACTCGTACATTGGGAACATGTCAGCTGCAAGCTTTACCTGCCATTCCATCACGACGGCATTCTCAGCCAGTTTGAGGGCTATGAGGCGCTGCAGGAGTTCGACTGGAACGCTTATCGGCACAAGTACCCAAACATCATGCGCCTCGATCTGATCCTCGAGGCAGAGAACGACACGCCCAATCGCTACAAGCTCTCCAAGCAGGCCGACGTCCTGATGTTGTTCTATGTGTTTTCCGCAGAAGAACTGGCGGAGCTCTTCGAGCGTCTCGGCTATGCCTTCGATCCTGGTACGATCCCCAGAACCATCGACTATTATTTGCGACGCAGTTCGCACGGCTCCACCTTGAGTGCCATTGTGCATGCTTGGGTACTAGCGCGCTCCTGCCGGCAGCGCTCCTGGTCGTTGTTCACGGAGGCCCTGCAAAGCGACATCAGCGACGTTCAAGGAGGAACCACGCGCGAAGGCATCCATCTTGGCGCCATGGCTGGCACGATCGACCTGTTGCAACGCTGCTTCACAGGGCTGGAGCTGCGCGGAGAAGAACTACATTTCCATCCGGCACTGCCGGATGAATTGCGTCGGCTCGCTTTTCGGCTCCGCTATCGCCAGCACTCGCTCAGCGTGGACATAACCCAGGACGCGCTAACGCTTTCGAGTGATCCGAGTGGGGCAGAGCCGATCTCTATCGCGGTCGGCGACCGTCATGTCGTCCTGCGCCCGGGCGACCGCACCAGCCTGACGCTCGTTCGTCCCTCGTGATCACACGGGCACTAACTATGCGAGGAGTGAAATCGACTCCAGTGCGAACCTCAATGCCCCGACACAACATTCTGTGGCGTCCCCCGTGCAAATGCCTCGACGTTAGAAAGTGTCGTCGCGACGATTCGCTCCAGGGCCGCCTCGGTGTTGTAGGCATTGTGCGGCGTACAAATCACATTCGGAAAGCGCAGCAACACGTGGTTTGCCACCAGCGCCTTGAAATCGTCGGCGTCCGGGGCCGCCTCCTGGTGGAAGATCGCCGCCTCTTCACGGATCAAAGGTTCCTGCGGCAGGACGTCGAGGCCAGCGCCGCGAAGCCTTCCATCAGCCAGCGCCCGCACCAGCGCTTCAACGTCAACGATATGGCCGCGTGCGGTATTGATCAGGATCGCACCCGGCTTCATGCGGGAGAACTCGCGATCTGAGAGCATGCGAGTGGTGCCAGACGTCGCAGGCACGTGCAGCGTTACGACGTCGGAATCGGACAACAGCTTGTCGAGGCTCGTGTAGGCAAACTTGAGACGGGTAGCGGCTGCTTCGTCCGGTCGCAGATCGTAAGCAAGAACATTCATGCCGAAGCCGCATGCGATTTCGATCACACGGAGCCCGATCCGGCCGGTGCCGACTACGCCGATGACCCGGTCGCGGAGCTCAAAGCCTCGCAGCCCTGTCTGCGTGAACCGCCCGCGTCGCGTCTGCTCCACCGACTCCACGAGTTTGCGCGCAACGCCCAACAGCAGAGCGAAAACGTGCTCGGCCACCGTCGAGTCGCCGTAGTCAGGCACGTTCGACACAGTGATGGCGTGCGTGGCGCAGTAATTGAGATCGATGTGATCGTATCCGGTCGATCGCGTCGCGATCAGCTTTAACTTCGGGAATTGTGAGAGGGCCGATGCGTCCAACCGCGAATTGACAAATGGGCTGGCAACCTCGGCGTCGGAGAACTCAGCCGCGTTCCGCTTGTCGAGCGGTTCAGCACTGCATCGTACGCGATGGTGTGGCTCAAGACGCAGGAAGGTTGGTCGCTCCCATTCCTCGGTTTCAAACACGACAATGTTCATGGTGGTCTCCCGGGTCTGAGCACGGGTTCACAGCGCCGATGAGCTTACACGGTCCAATCCCATGCAACCTCACATTGATGGCAGGATTCAGTCACCGCGCGGGTTCCTGATAGGACAGTGCTGTTGAAACATTTTCGCACGATCTAAAACCTCGGGTCGCCTCTCAACCTCAAAAAGGGAACCACCGCGCAAGCGCCAATACCAGAGCGCCCCCGAGCGCAAGATATCCGAGACAAACTGGTCCGGTTTTTCTCAGCACATCGCCTTCGCGTCCTTGCAGGCCGACCGTCGCGGCGCCTGTGATGATGTTGTGCAGCGCGGCGCAATTGCCGACGGCAGCTCCGAATCCTTGAGCGGCGACCAACGCGAGCATCGGCAAGCCGAGCCTGGCAGCCGCCGCCTGCTGAAGATCCGTCAGGAGGATGTTGGAGACGGTTGTGGAGCCTGTGATGAAGGAGCCGATGGCCCCAACTGAAGGAGCAAGCAGCGGCCAGGCCTGACCGGTCCGCGTGGCTGTCTCCGCCAGCGCCTCTATCATGCCCGCATGGACCATCAGCCGGGCTATTGCGAGCATCGCGAACAAGGCAACGGCGACGGGAACCAACCGTCGAACGGCGGCAGCGACGGCACCGGCCAGGTCGGCAGTCTTGCACCCCTGCAAGAGCCCTCCGAGCAGAAATCCGGCGAGTAGCATGGTCCCGGGATGATAGAGGGGCTCGACACGCCCGCCGAACGGTCCAGGTAACCCCCATTCGAGCACAACGTGCCGGAGCGCATCGCGGATCTGCGGAACGAGACGCGTCACGAGGATTAAGCCGACCAGCACGCCATACGGCAGACCAGCAGCGGCAAGCGATCTCGCATCCAGGCGTTCAGATTGCTGCGCGTGCATTCGCCTGAGAACAAAAGCAAATGCCGATCCGCCGGCGAGCGCTCCGCCGAGCGTCGGCAACTCTGGTCCCACCCAAATGGCCAAGGCCAGGTAAGGCAGCAGGAAACAAATGGCGGCGAGCATGGCCCATGCCACATATTTTGCCTGAAAACGTCCTGTGCCCGCGATGAACACGATCGAAAGCACCAGCAATGGCGCCAGGCTCGCGTGCAGCAATGCCGTCGGCGGCGCGATGCTGTTGCCGCTGATGCCTGACACGTCGGCCTGCGCGAAGATCGGCGTGCCGAGCGCGCCAAAAGAAGTGCCCGTGACATGACCAATGAGCGGTAACGCGACCGCCACCACGGGCGTGAAACCGAGGCTGACCAGCAGAGGCGCAGCCAGAGCGATAGGCGTGCCGAACCCCGCCGCTCCTTCCATGAACGGCGCGAAGAACCAAGCGATGATGAGAGCAAGCAAGGTCTTGTCCGAGGACAAACTCATCAGTCCCGTCCGGATAGCATCGATCGCGCCCGAACGCTGCTGCAGCTCATAGAGTGACAAGGCCGGCAGGATGATCCACAGAATGTCAACGGCCGAGAAAATCGCCTCCGCGCCGGTTCCGATGAGCGCTCCAGCACGGCCTTGCTCAGCGTAGATATTCGTTCCGAAGCCAAAGAATCCGATTGCGCCAGCCGTGGCCGCCACGAGTCCGACCAGTCCCGCGTTCGCGGCCGACCACCGCAATACGGCCATGAGGAGAACGATCAAGGCGAGCGGAGCAATCGCGACTAAGGCTGCCATTCAACTTCCCGTGGACTTGATTTGGCTCACCCCCAACCAATAGCTACCATGCGTCGACCTTGCGCAGAACCGGGTCTCCTGATTGCGATTGCAAAAAAATTGCGCGCAAGCGCGAGGAGATTCCTAAGCGATGCTCTGGCTCTTGAAGCGGGATGTGGCCAAAGGACCAGGTGTCCGGAATATCAAGGTCGGCCGCCATAGATCGCGCTTAAACAATCGTTGCAGTCTTCACGATCCAAATGCTGTCGAGCGTGGTGCCAGCAAAGGGAGCTGAAAAAATGACCGTTCGAGTCGCCATCAACGGATTCGGCCGCATCGGCCGCAACATTCTCAGGGCCATCATCGAAGACGCCCGCAAGGATATCGAGGTGGTCGCCGTCAATGATCTGGGGCCCGTCGAGACCAACGCGCACCTTCTACGATACGATTCCGTGCACGGCCGCTTCCCGGGTGAAGTCAAGGTTGAAGGCGACGCCATCAGCGTTGGCGGCCGCAAAGTCAAGGTGACCGCGATCAAGGATCCCTCAGGTCTGCCATGGAAGGATCTGGGCGTTGACATCGCGCTCGAATGCACGGGCGTCTTCAACTCGAAGGCCAAAGCTTCCGCTCATCTCACAGCGGGCGCAAAGGCTATCCTCGTCTCCGCGCCCGCCGACGGCGCCGATATCACGGTGGTTTACGGCGTCAATCATGGCGCGCTGTCGAAGGAGCACAAGGTCGTCTCCGCCGCCTCGTGCACGACCAACTGTCTGGCGCCCGTTGCCAAGGTGCTCAACGATGCGATCGGGATCGAAAAGGGCTTCATGACAACGATCCATGCCTATACCGGCGATCAGCCGACGCTGGATACATTGCACCGAGACTTGTACCGAGCGCGAGCCGCGGCGATGTCTATGATCCCGACTTCAACAGGCGCGGCAAAGGCTGTCGGCCTCGTGCTGCCGGAACTGAACGGAAAACTTGACGGTGTCGCCATTCGCGTCCCAGTGCCGAATGTTTCGGTGGTCGATTTCAAGTTCGTCGCCAAGAGGGCCACATCGAAGGACGAGGTGAACGCCGCGATCAAGCGAGCCGCCGACCAGCAGCTCAAGGGGATTCTTGGCTATACCAACAATCCCAATGTTTCCGTCGACTTCAACCACGATCCGCACAGTTCCGTCTTCCACATGGATCAGACGAAGGTCTTGGACGGCACGCTGGTGCGCGTGATGTCGTGGTATGACAACGAGTGGGGATTCTCATGCCGTATGGCGGATACCGCCGTAGCGATGGGGAAGCTGATCTGAACAAGACCAGGAAGCGAGGACGTTCCGCTTACGCTCCGTCCGCCGCAAGATGTGTGCTCGTACAACCGGCACGAAGGTTGTCTATTTCTCGCGGCTAAGGGCCGCGCGGTTACAACTCCCCCCCTCTTCTCTGGCCCGACCGTTGGCTGAGCGAGGCCGAGTTTCTCTACTGCCACCAGAGTGGGCAGGTTGCCCCAGTTCATTCGGCCTGCCTCGGAAGCCGCTCCACCAAGTAATTCAACTCCGCTGCCGCAAGAGCAGGCTGGCCGCTTCAGTACAACTTCCCCTGTTTGCGCCAGCCGACTGACGCGCGCTCCCGCTACCCAAGACGAAATGGAGCGAAATTGGTTGGATGGTCGCCTCCTGAACCAAAGCGGAGCCGCCGCTATTTCGGCTTTAACTGACCGATGATTGTCGCCCCTTCTGTTGCTTCGATTTGATAGAGGGCAGCTCCGGAAAAACCAGACATAAGGGGGGACGTCGACCGCAATTGCTGTCCGCTACTGCCGGAAACAGCGTGATTGAGGAGGTCCTGTCCCGGTGCGCCGGTCTGTGGTGTGCCGATGCCGAAATAGTAGGTTTGTCCAGCCTCGATTTGCACTTCGGCTTCATAATCCTTCGAAAGCGAATTCACACAGGTGATGAGGTGTAGTCCGGGCGGCATGTCGACAGAGAAATAGTATCCCTTGGAGACGGAGCCGACTGGCCGACCATCGATCTTGATGCCTGCCTCGGTCGCCCAAAGTCCCTTTTCACGCAAGAAATATAAATGTGCCGGTCGCGCGCTTTGCTGCTTGGATTGAGGTGCAGTCGTCGCCCTCGGTTCATGCTGAGGTCCAGCCGCTGCCGCTTCAGAAAGCCACGTCCATCCACCGGCCTGGACAAAAACGAAAAGTATCAAAACCCGTAATGCGAGACGTCGCATACAAACTCTCGCCTTTTCCTTGGAAATAGAGTTTAGCGAGAGCGTAGACTCTTGCTGTCGGTACTCCTAGGGATGTGAATTGGGAGGGTCAACCTCGCGTTGCAACGGAAGCTCAGCTCCCGACTGCCCTGAGCCTGGCGCAAGTAACCCAAGTCCGGGCCTGTTGTTGTCACGGCTGCCGCGTGTACGTTGGCATTGCCTGCCCTATCGCAATCATGGCCCAATCGGCACGGTGGTGCCAGATGCCATCAGTCCTATCCGGGCTGGACGTTCTGCCGCTTCGGCGTCCGCGGGCCGACCCACGATGAGCACAGCGAGGTGCAGGGCATCGTCCGCGTGCCCTTTGGGGCGTGGTGGTCGCCGTTCCTGTGCGTTGACCCCAGCAGCAACAAGGCCAACCACAGGCTTGCCTGCGTCGAGCATACCGCCACCGGCATCGACATCGGCGCCTTCTCCACCCTGGACGTGGTCGTCGAGGTTGCCGAGGTCGCCACGCGGATGCACGACTGGCGCAATCTCGACAGCAACAAGCAGGCATCGCTTGACCTGATGCGCCGCGTCCGCATTGCTTGGTCGGCTGCTGGCGTCCGCACGACCGCCTTCCAAGCCTATCCCACGGTCGACGGCTCGGTGCCCGTCGGCATGCCGCAGGTCGGCATTTTCGCTAAGCCTCCGACCGAGCAGCCGCGGCCGAAGAAGCTGTGGGCTGGGCCTCGCCGGCTGCCAATGCGCGGCCCTGACGGACGGCATCCCATTCGGCGTTGAGCGCGATCGCACGCTCCGGCATGCGCTACCGCGCCGAGGGCGGCGACCCGACCAAGAGCATCAGCAACAGCGCTCCCGATCCGCGGCAAGCGTCGTGGCGGCGCCGCGAGGTGCTGATTCGCGTGCAGCGCGTGTGGCGCATGGGCTATCACGGGCTAGCCGCTCGGCGCCGACATAGCACCGAAGGCGCCGATCTTTCTGAACCGGTCGGGCGCCGCCTATTCCAAGCACACCCTTGGCGATGACTTCCGGGGACATATGCGTCGCTTCGACGAAGCCCGCGCTGTCGGCGCGCGCAAACTGGAACAAAAACCGTACGAAAGTGTCTCCACGCCGGACTTGGTGACGCTTTTCCAAGAAAGGTCCAGATCGGGCTGATTTTAAGTGATTGATATTCCGCCATGAAATGGCGCGAGAGACGGGGCTCGAACCCGCGACCTCCGGCGTGACAGGCCGGCGCTCTAACCAACTGAGCTACTCCCGCGTGACGCGTAGATGTCTGCGGAACGAGGGGGGACTTAAAGGCCGGACCAAGTGAAGTCAAGGACGTTGGTACCCATATCTGGAATACTCCCCGCCTCGCGCAGATCGCGCACGCGAACGGGCTCCTCCACGTCCCGCGGCGTAGTCAGTTCGGACCCGAATCGTCTACGCCTTCCGTAACTTGCGTGGTTCCGAGGCCCTCGCCCCGTAACCCCGGCAAGAATCGAGGAGGCCAGACATGGCAAAGAAGTCAGCCGCTCCCGCCACCATCACGCTCAAGCACCTCGCCGCAGACATCGCGGAGAGCCAGGACCTCTCGAAGAAGCACGCCGAAGCCGTGCTCACCGACATGGTCGACCTGATCACCAAGCACCTGAAGAAGGGCGATCGCGTCCGCATCGTCGGGCTCGGCATTCTCCAGGTCCGCAAGCGCGCCGCCCGCACCGGCCGCAATCCCGCAACCGGCGAGCCGATCCACATCAAGGCCAGCAAGAAGGTCGGCTTCCGCCCGGTCAAGGAACTCAAGGAAGCGATCTGAAGCTACCTTTCGTTAAGCCTGATCCAGCCTGGTCCGGCCGCAACGCGGCCCGCTTTTCTGATATACCGCCTGCTTCCCCTGACACGGCGGTTTGACCAGAAATGTCCTCCCTCACCTTTTCGCATACCGTGACCGAGCGCTTCCTGCGCTACGTCACCATCGATACCCAGTCCGATCCGGAATCCCCGGCCTCACCCTCGACCGAGAAGCAGAAGGATCTCGGCCGCGTGCTCGTCACCGAGCTGAAGGCCATGGGCGTCGCCGACGCGCATCTCGATGACTACGGCTACGTTTACGCGACGATTCCCGCCAACACCGACAAGAAGGTGCCGGTGATCTGCTTCTGCTCGCACATGGACACCTCACCCGACGTCACCGGCAAGGACGTCAAGCCGCAAGTCGTGAAGAACTATCGCGGCGGCGACATCACCCTGCCGGGCGATACAAGCCAGGTGATCCGCTTTGCCGAACATCCCGCGCTGAAGAACCAGATCGGCAACGATATCGTCACCACCGACGGCACTACGCTGCTGGGCGCCGATAACAAGGCCGGCGTCGCCGAGATCATGGATGCCGCGCACTTCTTCATCAATAATCCCGATGTGAAGCACGGCACCATCAAGATCCTGTTCACGCCCGACGAGGAGATCGGCCGCGGCGTCGACAATGTCGACCTGAAGAAGCTTGGCGCCGATTTCGGCTACACCATGGACGGCGAGAGTGCGGGCAGCGTCGAGGACGAGACGTTCTCAGCCGACGGCGCCACCATCACCATCAACGGCGTCAGCGCCCATCCCGGCTATGCCAAGGGCAAGATGGAGCACGCGATCAAGATCGCCGCCGCCATCGTCGAGCGCTTGCCCAAGGAAGGCTGCTCGCCGGAGACAACCTCGGGCAAGCAGGGCTTTCTGCATCCGATCGGCATCGACGGCGCGCTGGAGCAGGCGACGCTCTCCTTCATCGTGCGCGATTTCACCGAGGAAGGGCTGAAGGAGAAGGAGACCCTGCTCGAGGGCATCGTCAAGGACGTGATGAAGGACTATCCGCGCTCGACCTACAAGTTCGAGATGAAGGAGCAGTACCGCAACATGAAGCAGGTGATCGACCGTCACCCGCACATCCTCGAATACGCCATCGAGGCGATCCGCCGGGCCGGGCTGCGCCCGATGCGCACCGCGATCCGCGGTGGCACCGACGGCTCGCGCCTGTCCTTCATGGGCTTGCCCTGCCCCAACATCTTTGCCGGCGAGCACGCGTTCCACTCGCGCCTCGAATGGGTCAGCCGGCAGGACATGGAAAAGGCCGTGCAGACGATCGTGCATCTTGCGATGATCTGGGAGGAGAAGGCGTAGTCTCTCATCACAACAATGGCCGGGCGTACTCCCAGCAGTAGTCCCATCCTCCTCAAACGCTCCGCTGAGGGACCTGACGAATGTTTCTGATGTCGCCAGCCGACGGGAACGAACCAGCAAGATGCGGGTTGTCTGCATAAGTCCCAAAGGACGAAGATTGTGAGCACAGAAGGCCTCAGCCGGTTGGTCCCGGGCTGGGGCCTTCTCGTTTTTGAGACTTCCTGTCCTATGTTAACGACGCCGGCGCCGGGCTCATCAAAGATGCGATCGGGGCGGAACCTCAAGATCGGGAGCACCGCGTGGACCGCAGAACGGCGTGCCTGCATCAGGCCAATGCATTCCGGGAGAAGGCCATCGCCGATCCCGAGCATCACGACCAATGGATCGATGAAGCCATCAAATGGCTGGAGCGGGCGATGGAAGCGAGTTGTCGTGCCGCCATCACAGTGGAAGCCGACGACACGCACATGTTTCGGAGCAGCCTAGCGCAGTGGCAAATGATACCTTCGCCTCACGCCCGCGCGTGATGACTCGCCAATGAGAAGCGCTCACAACGCACTCGCTACTGCGGCGATTATTCCAGGGACGTAACAATGTTGCGGGTCGACACTGTTCCCGCCGCCATGCTAGGCCGAGCGCAGACCGCAACGAGAGTGAAATCGTGCTCGCCTGCCGCCAGCCCTCAGGATTTTGCCGCCCACGCAACTGGCGTGGACTGCTGTCTGTGCTGATAGCAGCCGTCTATCTGCTCGCGGGCGCGCTGCACGGACTGCACGACATCGACGTCACCACGCCCGCCGGCGGCCCGGAGATCGCTGCGGTCCTCGATGGCTCCAGCGGCCATAGCGATCACAAGGCCCTGGGCGGCCATCATTGCCATGGCTGCTTCTCGGTGACGATGGCGCAGCCGGCGCCGTCGGCCGCGTCGATCGCGTTTGCGTCTACCTCGCACCCGCAGCCCGAGCCCCGCCTCGTGGGCATCGTCCCCGACACCGACTCCCCGCCTCCCAAGCATCTAGGCTGAACGGGTCAGCCGGGCGCTACGCGCGCCCATCGATTCTCCCTCACAGGTCCGATTCATGTTTTGCAGGCGAACGGCCGCGCGCATGGCGTGCGCGACGGCTATTCTCATCAGCCCATTCCTGGTGCTGCCCTCCGACGCCCAGACCCTGACCATGCGCGCGGCTCTCTCACGCGCGCTCGCCGCAAGCCCGCGCCTGACAGCGGCGGAGCGCGACGTCGGCATCGCCACGGGCCAGCGCATCCAGGCAGGCGCGCTCCTCAATCCGGAACTGTCCTACGAACAGGACAATTCGTTCGGCTCCGGCATCTATCGCGGCACCAAGTCAGCCGAAACCACGCTCCAGATCAGCCAGGCCTTTGAGCTGTTCGGCAAGCGCGACGCGCGGATCGCAGCCGGGGCCGCCGGCATCGAGGTCGCCGCGATCCAGCGCAAGGCTGTCAGGTTAGAGGTGCTGTCGGAGACCGCGATCGCCTTTCTCAGCGTGCTCGGGGCGCAGCGGCGCATCCAGATCCTCGACGAGCAGATCACCGCGATCGACCGGCTGACGCCGCTCCTGCGCCGCCGTGTCGAGGCCGGCGCCTCCTCGCCGGCCGAGACCGGCCGCGCCGAGGTCGCCTCCGCGCTGGTGAAGGCCGACCGCGAGCGTTTGAAGTCCACGCTCGCCAGCGCCCGCCGCGAGCTTGCGGTTCTGATGGGCGATCCCGCAGCGAAATTCGGCGAAGTCTCCGGCCGCCTGGACACCATGGGACGGCCACCCTCGTTCCAGTCGGTCGTTGCTGCCATCGATGCCAATCCACAGCTGGTGCGCTGGACCGCGGTTTATGCACAGCGGAATTCCGAACTGTTGCTGGCTCGGCTCAGGCCTTATCCGGACGTGCGGATCGCCGCCGGCTGGCGCCACTTCAACGAGACCAATGACGATGCGGTGCGGCTCACCGTCTCGGTGCCGATCCCAGTGTTCGACCAAAACCAGGGCAACATCCTGTCGGCGCAGGAAAGCTTAGCCAAGACCAAAGCCGAGCGCGAAGCCAACCGCAACACCCTGATTGTGATCGCTGGCCGCGCCTATGACTCGCTTCAGGGCTCGCTGCGCGAGCTCGCCGTGCTGCGCGAGACCGCGATCCCCAAGGCCACTGAAGCGGCGGAAGCAATCTCGCAAGGCTACGGCCAGGGCCGCTTCACCCTGCTCGAGGTGCTCGACGCCCAGGCGAGCGTTGCCCAGGCGCGGCTGCGCGAGCAGGAGGCGCTGCAGAATTTCCACACCGGCGTCGCGACCATTGAAGGCCTCGTCGGCAATCCCTTTGCGCTGGCCCGGGAGAGCGCACGATGAAGACATCCTCCACCATCCTCGTGACCGTCATTGCAGCGGCGCTCGGCGCCTGGGGCTATTCCCTGCTCGCGCCGGCCAAGGTCGCACCGACCGAACACGCCGAGGAAAAGAAGTCCGAGAAGCCGAACGACCATGTCGAGCAGGACGAGCACGGCGCAGACCGCATCCGCATCTCCGACGTCAAGCTCGCGGCCGCCGGCGTGACACTGGCGGAGGCCGCGGGCGCCACGCTGACAGATACGCTCGCCTTCAACGGTATCCTGCGCGCCAACCAGGAAGCCGTCGTGCAGGTGACGCCGCGCTTTCCGGGCGTCGCCAAATCGATCCTGAAGCGCATCGGCGACAAGGTCGCCAAGGACGACCTGCTCGCCGCGATCGAGAGCAACCAGAGCCTGACCGTCTACGAGCTCCGGGCGCCGATTGCCGGCACCATCATCGAGCGGCAGATATCGCTCGGCGAATACGCCTCCGAACAGAAGCCGGCCTTCGTCGTCGCCGACCTCTCCACCATCTGGGTCGATCTGTCGATCTACCGGCAGGACCTCCGGCGCGTTCGCCTCAACGACGAAGTGCTGATCGATCCCGACGACGGCCGCGGCGAGATCAAGGGCACGATCTCCTACATGGCGCCGATCGGCAGCAGCGAGACCCAGACGGCGCTTGCGCGCGTGGTGCTGAAAAATCCGGAGGGCCGGCTCCGGCCCGGCCTGTTCGTCACGGCGCGGCTGATCCTCGCTGCCCGCAACGTCGCGGTCGCCGTGCGCAGAAGCGCGATCCAGACGCTGGAGAACAGGACCATCGTGTTCGTCCGCGAGGACGGCGACAAGATCGAGGCGCGCCCCGTGGAAACAGGCGATTCCGATCCGAAGTTCGTCGAGATTCGCGCCGGCCTTTCCATCGGCGAGCACTATGTCGCCGAGAACAGCTTTGTCGTGAAGGCGGAGATGGGCAAGGGAGAGGCCGACCATGATTGACGCCCTGCTCGCCTTCTCGATCCGCCAGCGCTGGCTGGTGGTTCTGATCGCGCTTGCCGCCGGCGCCTTCGGCGCCTGGAATTTCACGCGCCTGCCGATCGACGCGGTCCCTGATGTCACCAACGTTCAGGTCCAGATCAACACGCGCGCGCCGGGCCTGTCGCCGCTCGAAGCCGAGCAGCGCATCACCTTCCCGATCGAGACCGCGATGGGGGGGCCTGCCGAAGCTCGACTACACCCGCTCGATCTCGCGCTATGGCCTGAGCCAGGTCACCGTCGTGTTCCAGGACGGCACCGACATCTATTTCGCGCGACAGTTGGTGAACGAGCGCATCCAGCAGGCGAAAGACCAGCTTCCGGCCGGCACCGAGGTTGCGATGGGGCCGATCTCGACCGGGCTCGGCGAGATCTATGTCTACTCCGTCGAGGCAAAGGCCGGCGCGAAGTCGCCGACTGGCGCCGACTTCACGCCGACGGAGCTGCGCACCATCCAGGATTGGATCATCAAGCCGCAGCTGCGCACCATTCCCGGCGTCATCGAGGTCAACTCGATCGGCGGTTATGAGCGGCAATTCCACGTACTGCCGATCCCCGGCCGGCTGATGGCCTACCGTCTCGGCTTCCGCGACATCATGACGGCGCTCGCCGCCAACAACGCCAATGTCGGCGCCGGCTATATCGAGCGCAACGGCGAGCAATACCTGGTCCGCACCCCCGGCCAGGTCGCTAATATCGCCGAGATCCGGGACATCGTGATCGGCTCGCGGGGCGGCGTGCCAGTGCGCATCGGCGACGTCGCCGAGGTCCAGGAGGGGCAGGACCTGCGCACCGGCGCGGCGACGTCTAACGGCAGTGAGACCGTGCTCGGCACCGCCATGCTGCTGATCGGCGAGAACAGCCGCACCGTGGCCCAGCGCGTGTCGGCGCGGCTCAAGGAGATCGCAAAATCGCTGCCCGACGGTGTGATCGCGCGCGCAGTCTACGACCGCACGCATCTGGTCGAAGCGACCATCCAGACCGTCCAGAAGAACCTCATCGAGGGCGCGGCGCTGGTGATCGCAGTTCTGTTCCTGATCCTCGGCAATATCCGCGCCGCGCTAATCACGGCCTGTGTCATCCCGCTGTCGATGCTGTTCACGATCACAGGCATGGTCGAGAGCAAGGTCAGCGCCAATTTGATGAGTCTCGGCGCAATCGACTTTGGCATCATCGTCGACGGCGCGGTCATCATCGTCGAGAACTGCCTGCGGCTCCTCGCCGTGGCGCAGCACAGGCGCGGCCGGCTTCTGACACTGGACGAACGCCTCCAGACCATCCGCGACGGCAGCAGCGAGGTCATCAAGCCGAGCCTGTTCGGCACGCTGATCATTGCCGTGGTCTATCTGCCGGTTCTCACCCTGACCGGAACCGAGGGCAAGATGTTCACGCCGATGGCGCTGACCGTGCTGATGGCGCTCGCGGGCGCGGCGCTGCTGTCGGTCACCTTCGTTCCGGCCGCGATCGCGATTTTCGTCACCGGAAAGGTCTCGGAGAAGGAGAACGTCTTTATGCGGGCGGCCATGCGGTTCTATGTGCCGCTGCTCGACCGTGCCATCCGATATCGCCGCAGCGTCGCGCTCGGTGCCGTGCTGATCGTCGCCGGCAGCCTGTTTGCCGCAACGCGGATGGGCGGCGAGTTCATTCCGAGCCTTGACGAGGGCGACATCACCATCGAGACCATCCGGATTCCCGGCACCAGCCTGACCCAGAGCGTCAACATGCAGCTCCGTCTCGAGAAGGCGATCAAGCAGGTGCCGGAGGTGGCGACCATCTTCTCCAAGATCGGCACCGCCGAGATCGCCAATGACCCGATGCCGCCGAACGTTGCCGACACCTATGTCACGCTGAAGCCGCGCGACGAATGGCCCGATCCCGCCAAGCCGAAGGACGAGGTGGTCACTGAGCTCGAACGCGCCGCCAACACCCTGCCAGGCACCGCATATGGCATGACCCAACCGATCCAGATGCGCTTCAACGAACTCATCGCCGGCATCCGCAGCGACGTCGGCGTCAAGATCTTTGGCGACGATCTCGACGTGCTCGCGGGAATCGCCCAGCAGGTCAACGGCGTGATCCGTGGCACCGAGGGCGCGGCCGACGTGAAGACCGAGCAGATCGCGGGCCTGCCGATCCTCACCGTCAAGCTCGACCGCCAGGCGCTGTCGCGCTACGGCCTCAGCCTCAGCGAGGTGCAAAACCTCGTCGAGATCGCGGTTGGCGGCAAGCCGGTCGGAAAGCTGTTCGAGGGCGATCGCCGCTTCGACATCGTGGTCCGCCTGCCCGAAAGCCTGCGGGCCGATCCGGACGCGATCAAATCCCTGCCGATCCCGCTGCCACCGGGCGAGGACGTGGCGTCCGTCACGAAAACCGCGTGGCCGGGTGGAAGTACGGCGCTGCGCTACGTGCCCCTCTCCTCCGTTGCAGCGATCGAGATTGCGCCGGGGCCCAACCAGATCAGCCGCGAGAACGGCAAGCGCCGCGTTGTGGTGATGGCCAATGTCAGGGGGCGCGATTTGCGGTCCTTCGTCGCCGAGGCGCAGGAAGCAGTCAGCGAGAAGGTCAAGCTGCCGCCGGGCTACTGGATCGGCTGGGGCGGACAGTTCGAGCAACTGGTTTCGGCCACCAAGCGGCTGACGATTGTCGTGCCGGTCGCGCTGTTGCTGGTGTTCGTGCTGCTGTTCATGGGCATGGGATCGGCGGCGGATGCGGCTCTCGTGTTCTCCGGCGTGCCACTGGCATTGACCGGCGGCGTCGCGGCGCTTCTGCTGCGCGGCATTCCGCTGTCGATCAGCGCCGGCGTCGGCTTCATCGCGCTGTCGGGCGTCGCCGTGCTCAACGGCCTCGTCATCATCGCCTTCATCGAGCGGCTGCGCAGCGAGGGCCGCCCCATTGCGGATGCCGTGCGCGAGGGTGCACTGACCCGCCTGCGTCCGGTGCTGATGACCGCGCTGGTCGCCTCCCTCGGCTT
This sequence comes from Bradyrhizobium sp. NAS80.1, assembly GCF_001908205.1. GTDB lineage: Bacteria > Pseudomonadota > Alphaproteobacteria > Rhizobiales > Xanthobacteraceae > Bradyrhizobium. The sequence goes on along the minus strand of NZ_LGHL01000125.1, from coordinate 3,603 downwards.
CGTGCCGATGGCGCTGGCGACCGGCGCCGGCGCCGAGGTGCAGCGGCCGCTTGCCACCGTGGTGATCGGCGGCATCATCTCCTCGACCGTGTTGACGCTGCTGGTGCTGCCGGCGCTCTATGTGCTGTTCCGTCGTGACGCAGCAAGCGAAACGCCTACAATGGCGCCTGATTTGGCAACTTCCGAGGGGCGATAGACGTGGGCAACCACGACCATCACGGTCATCACCACCATGACCATAGCGGGCACGACCATGGTCATGATCATGGTCTTGGCCACGCGCATGTCCATGCGCCCGCCAATTTCGGCAAAGCATTCGCGATCGGCATTGCGCTCAACACGGCGCTGGTCGTGGCTGAAGCCGTCTATGGCTATATCAGCAACTCCACCGCCCTGCTCGCGGACGCCGGCCATAATCTCAGCGATGTGCTCGGCCTGGTCGTGGCCTGGGGCGCGTCGATCGCGGCGCGGCGGGCGCCGAGCGGTCGCTTCACCTATGGCCTGCGCGCCTCCACCATCCTGGCGGCGCTCGCGAACGCGGTGTTCCTGCTGGTCGCGACCGGCGCGATCGGCTGGGAGGCGATCCTCCGCCTGCGCGAGCCAGAGCCGATCGCGGGTGTGACCGTGATGGTGGTCGCCGGCATCGGCATCCTCATCAACGGTTTCACCGCCATGCTGTTCGCGAGCGGACGCAAGGACGACCTCAACATCGAAGGCGCCTATCTGCACATGGCCGCCGACGCCGCGGTCTCGCTCGGCGTCGTCGTCTCGGCCGCACTGATCATCTGGACCGGCTGGCTCTGGCTCGATCCGGTGACCGGCCTCGTCATCTGCGCGGCCATCCTCTGGAGCACCACCAGCCTGCTCCGCGGCTCCATCGACATGTCGATGGCGGCCGCGCCAAGGGGCACCGACCTCGCCGCGATCAGGGCGTTCCTGCTGGCGCGGCCCGGCGTGTCCGCGATCCACGATCTCCACGTCTGGCCGATCTCGACCACCGAGACCGCCCTGACCTGTCACCTCGTCATGCCCGCCGGCGCGGTCGATGCGTTCCTGATGGAGACAGCGCAGCTGCTCAGGACGTCGTTCCGCATCGGCCACACCACGCTCCAGGTCGAGACGCATCCCGACAATGGCTGCGCGCTGGCGCCGGACGATGTGGTTTAGGATTCTCGGCCCCATCCACACGTCATTGCGAGGAGCCAACGGGTCCGGCCTTCGGCCGGCCCGATGACAGGCTCCGCGACGAAGCAATCCAGAGTGCGTCCGTGGAAACAGTCTGGATTGCTTCGCTGCGCTCGCGGTGGGGAGAGAGCTACGCTTACGCCTTACGCTGCCTTCGCCGTCACGATCCAGATCGCGCCCTGCAAGGCCACCGACTGGCCCTTGAGGAACGGCGCGAGCGTCTCGCGGATCGATGCCTTGGCCGCAGCGTAAGTCTCCGGCGGATGGCCCTGGAGCGCGCGACTGGCGGGGCCGATCTGCAATGAGCCATCGACGGCGGCATCGAGCCCGCCGCCGATGGCGATGTCCATCGCGAGATTGTGCGGCTCCATCGCCACGTCCACGAAGCCAGCACCTTTCAGGATGCGCATCACGCGCTCTTCCGAGGCGAAGGCGAATGGGCCCGGCTCCTCCGGCCCGACCGGCGGCATTTTCGGCACATGCTTGTAGACCGCCATCAGCGGCGCCATCATCCAGGGATTCTCCTTCGGCTCACGCCAGCAGATGAAGGCGAGCCGCCCGGTCGGCTTCAACGCACGACGAAGGTTGGTGAAGGATGCAATCGGATCGGCAAAGAACATCACGCCGAAGCGCGAGGCGAGGAGGTCAAAGCTCGCCGGCTCGAACGGATGGACCGTCGCGTCGGCCAACACGAAATCGAGCGGCGGGCCTTTCGGCGCCAGCGCACGCGCCTGCGACAGCATTGGGTCAGAGACGTCGAGGCCGAGCGCAAAGCCGTTCGGTGCCACGGCTTTCGCGAACGCGACCGTCGTCGCCCCCGAGCCGCAGCCGACGTCGATCACGCGCTCACCCGGCTTCGGCCTGGCGCGGTCGATCAGGACATCGGCGATCGGCCCGAGCAGCGTCTCCTGCACCGCGTGACGATCGGCCCAGCGCTGCCCGCTGGGGCCGTTCCAGTAGGCGATCTGGTCGGCGTTGAGCTCGTGTCCGCTTGGCTGTTGCATGATGTCCCTGGTGTTTGCCATCCGCACTATACCTGCCGTCACCGCGGTCCAGTAGATGCTGTAGCAGCATAACAAGGCGGGGAATTACCGAATCTGAAGATCGAGCCTCGGTGGCTCATGCGCCACGGCAAGCCCGGCAGCGATGTCGGTAGATGCGATTCAGCGGAGCACGCATTGGCCGGCAGCGCGCTAAGCGGGCACGCCGCACGACACAGCGAGGAGATTTGCTGCACGACCTGCGCTACGCTAGTTCATTCCGCTGCCAACGCGGCCCCGGTTCGCTTGGCAAGGACGCGGCGGAAGTCCGCAGCGAGTTCGTCATAGTAGTGAGCGAGCCCCTCGTAAAAAGCCCGACCGGCCTCATCCGGAGCTTCTTGAGCCGCTTTCATGCAATGGGCGGCTTTGGACTCGTACCTTTCCAGCTTCGTGCGAAGATCACTCATCACGCGATACTCCACGCTGTTGCAGGGAGCTCGAACGGTGGTTTGGGCGGCAATCGAAAAGATGACCGAACGGAGGCAATTTTGGACGCGTCGGAGGCTCTTTCTGGGCATCGCGAGCCTGGCGAAAGGGCCAAGAGCGCCGGCAAACTGGGTTCGCTGGCGGGGGCCGGTCGCGAATTCGAGCCGAAGACCATCGACAAACACGTCAAAGGGATGCAGGATTTTATCGCTGGCCTATTAGGCCGGATATGGCTTGGTTCGCGTTCCCCTTTCCGTTACGGGCCGCGGAGAGTGCAAACTGCCTGATTTGATTGGTGGGCGGTCACGGATTCGAACCGCGGACCCTCTCGGTGTAAACGAGATGCTCTAACCAGCTGAGCTAACCGCCCTCGCCGCTTCTTTATCCTCACCAGCCCCGGACGGGCAAGCGCGGAACGTCATTTCCTTGGCCTCAATCTCCAGGCCGGCCCGGCAGCAACGGCACCGCGTCGATCCAGACCACAGCCGACTGGCACCAGATCTGCCTGACGGGCCGCAAGGCATCGCGCTGGCGGATGCTGCCCCAGCGGATGCCCCAATCGTCGGCCTGGTCGCCCTCGCCGCTGGTGAACAGCGGGGAACCGCAACTGCCGCAAAAATGCTGGAAGCGCATCCGGCCATTGTCACCGCGCTTGCCGTAGACTTTTGGCGTTCCGCCGGTCAGGCGGACGTCGGCGCCGGAACAGATGACGGTCACGCGAAACGGCGATCCCGTCAGGGTCTGGCAATCCCGGCAATGGCAAACCGAGACGGCCTCAGGGTCGATCCCGGCTTCAAAGGTGATCTGCCCGCAATGACATTGGCCGTCGATCTGCATCGCCATCGTCCCTCGCCTCCCAAATCGGGATAGGGGGGCGTCTCGCGACGCCGCCCCTCCCACACCACCGGACATACGGGTCCGTATCCGGCGGTTCAGCGGATTATGCGGGCCG
>NZ_LGHL01000124.1 GCF_001908205.1 Bradyrhizobium sp. NAS80.1 | reverse complement strand
GGGGAGATTTGTCTCCTCAACGGCGACAACATCCCGTTCATCGCGCGCCGTTCCAAGACTTCTTCAACAGCCTGCTAGAGCGTTTTCGAGCGAAGTGGATACCGGTTCGCGTAAAGGAATCGCGTCAAGACAAGACTCTACAGGCCCGTTCCGATGGAATCGGAACGGGGCTCTAGCTAGTGCACGACCTCGCCATGCACTGCGAGATCGAGACCGTCGCGCTCCATATCCGCCGAAACCCGCAGACCGACGAACAGCTTGACCACATAGAGGATGATCAGGCTGACGACGGCGTCATAGACCAACACCGTGCCGACACCGATGCACTGGTTGATGAACTGGCCGGGATTGCCTTCCAGCGCGCCCGCTGTGCCGCCATACTGCTCAACAGCGAACACTCCGGTCAGAAGCGCACCGACGATGCCGCCGACGGCGTGAACGCCGAAGCAATCGAGCGCGTCGTCATAGCTGAACAGGCCCTTCAGCCCGGTGCATCCCCAGTAGCAGAGGACACCGGCTGCGATGCCGATCACGAAAGCGCCGATCGGGCCGACGAAACCGGAGGCAGGCGTGATGGCAACGAGGCCTGCGACCGCGCCCGAGCACATGCCGACGACCGTCGGCTTGCCCTTGAGCGACCATTCGACCAGCATCCAGGTGAAAGCCGCAACGGCCGTTGCAATCTGCGTCACCAGCATCGCCATGCCGGCCTGCATGCCTGCCGTCACCGCGGACCCCGCATTGAAGCCGAACCAGCCGACCCAGAGCAACGAGGCGCCGATGAAGGTGAGCACCATGTTATGGGCCGGCCCCGTCTCCTTGCGCTTGCCGAGCATGATGGCGCACATCAGGCCCGCCACGCCGGCATTGATATGCACGACGGTCCCGCCGGCGAAATCGAGCACCTTGACCCAGGCGGCGTCGTTGCCGGAGGCGAAGAATCCGTCGGGGCCCCACACCCAATGCGCAATCGGCGCATAAACGAAGATCGCCCACAAGCCGATGAACCACAGCATCGCGGAGAATTTCATCCGCTCGGCAAAGGCTCCCGCGATCAGCGCCGGCGTGATGATTGCAAACGTCATCTGGAAGCAGATGTAGACGGCTTCGGGAATCGTCGCCGCGAGCGGATTGGGATTGCCGATGCCGCCCTTGCCGATGTCGCTCAGGATGTCCCTCAGGAACACGCGGTCGAACCCGCCGATGAACGGCGTGCCGGCGCGGAATGCCAGGCTGTAGGTCAGGATCGCGAACAGGATCGTGACCAGGCAGGTCACAGCGAAGCTCGTCATCACCGTGTCGCCCACGTTCTTCTTGCGCACCATGCCGCCGTAGAACAGCCCAAGCCCCGGGATCGTCATCATCAGCACCAGGGCAACGGAGGTGAGCATCCAGGCGGTGTCGCCGGGATTGGGCGTGCACTTCTCGAGGATCTTGCCGCCGCAAGCCGGCGGGCCCGCGTCCTCCGCAAAAGCAACGTCGCCGAAGGCGAGGTAGAGAAGCGCAATTCCCAACAACGCGACCACCAACGTCACGAGCCTTTGGCGCGTGGATTTTCTTAATTCCATCGTCGTCCTCCCAAATCGCAAGACAGGTCGCAAGAGATGTCGTCTGGCCGTGGCTTTGACTGGAATCCGCGAGATGAACGTTCGCGCCGGCGCGATGGCACCAGCGCGATCAGCTCGGATTTTTGTGACACAACGATCGGGACTCGGCGCGCTGAGGTCGTCGAGCTTCAATGGCTGGAGACTGGCGGCGACCAGCCTCATGGCTTACCGGCCTTTCCCTTCGCGCCAGATCGGGAAGCGTCGGAGACGGTTCCAATTCCCCGTCAAGCAGGCAAGATTTACGCCATGGACGGGTTTCACCCAACCCACTGACTGCGCTTCGATTCCAATTTGCTGCTTTGCGACAAGCCCGTTTCACGCTGCTTCACGCGGTGGCGCTTCGCCTAACAAATGAGCAGACTGCGCCTATGCCGTTCGCAACACCGGCGGCTGCGAGGGTCGGATCAGCGCGAACGCGACCTGAATGATGCCGCCGGCGAGGCCGAGCGCGACGCCGATGCGCCAGGCCATGGTGTACGAGCCGAGTACGTCATAGAGCACCCCGCCCCCGTAGGCCCCCCCGTTTTCGTTTTGGCTCCGCTCGTGTCCCGGACGCGCTGCAGCGTGCAACGCTGCGGCGCAGAGCCGGGACCCAGAAAGCGACGCACGACAATGCCGAGACATGGGCCCCGGCTCTGCAGCGCACCGTCGAAGTGACGCTGCGCTGCGTCCGGGGCACGAGAGCTGAGTCAGGCGTGCGCCTGGAATTGTCGCATCCGCCATGCGTGCAGAAGACGAAGTTGAAGCCGAATGCTCCCGCCTACGCCGTTCGCAGCACCGGCGGCTGCGACGGCCGAATCAGCGCGAACGCGACCTGAATGATGCCGCCGGCGAGGCCAAGCGCGACGCCGATGCGCCAGGCCATCGTGTATGAGCCGAGCGAGTCATAGAGCACCCCGCCCCCGTAGGCGCCGAGGAAGCTGCCGATCTGGTGGCTCATGAAGGCGAGGCCCTGGATCATCGCCTGCCAACGCAGGCCGAACATCTCGGCGACAGCGCCCGCGACCAGCGGACCTACGCCCATCCACAGAAAGCCCATGATCGCGCCGAACAGCAGCGTCGAGAATGGTGTGGCAGGCAGCATGAAGTACCAGGCGAGCGCGAGCGAGCGCAGGATGTAGATCCCGCCCAGCAGCGCCAGCTTGTTCCAGCGCTGGCCCGCCCAGCCGAAGAACAGCGAGCCCAGCACGTTGAAGCCGCCGATCATGCCGAGCGTCTGCGCGCTGAGCATCGGATCGAGGCCGCAGATCGCGAGATAGGACGGCAGGTGCGTGGTGAGAAATACGAGCTGCATGCCGCAGACGAGATAGGCGCAGGTCATCACCATGAAGGGAGCATTGCCGAACGCCGCCTTCGCCACCGACGCGGCCGTGGCATCGCCGATGTCGTCGGCGGACGGCTTCGGCAGCGGGATCCTGTCGATGCGCCCCGCATACCATGCGGCGGGAATCATCAGCACCGACATGACGACGAAGCCGGCAAGCCCGACCCGCCAGCCAAAGCCCTCATTGAGCATCTGCCCGATCGGCGCTGACAGCAGCGCACCGAGCGAGCCCGCGCCGGAGACGATACCGAGCACGGTGGAGCGCACCGTTGCGGGCACCGCGCGCGCCGCCACCGACATCGCGATCGCCGCCGCGGTGCAGGCCAGCGAGGTACCGATCAGCACGCCGCCGCCGATCATCACGCTGATGAGGCCGTTGGCGGTCGCCATGAAGGCGAGGCCCGCAATGTACATCAGCGAACCCGCAATCATGATCGGCCGGAAGCCGTAGCGCACCGTCATTGCGCCGGCGAGCGGCTGCAAGAAGCCCCAGGCGAGGTTCTGCACGGCCAACGCCAGCGTGAAGTCCGACACCGAGATGTGGATGTCGTGCGTCAGCGGTTGCAGGAAGATGCCAAGGCTCTGCCGCAGCCCCATGCTCAGCGTGAGCATGATCGAAGCGCCGATCAGGATCGGCAAGGTCGGACGCAGGACTTGCAACAGGGGCATTTTTCTTCTCCCTCGTGGGCGCGGCGCAGTAGCCGTCGTCTGCAATTCCCGCTGATTTTGGTTACACAGACCTGTTTACTTAGTCTATAGATGGATGGTGCTGTCAAGCGAAGAGGACTTATCCTGCCGCATGGCTCCCCCGCCCACCCAACAGACGATGAAAGAGCGGATCCTGGAGACAGCCGACAAGCTGTTCTATCTGCAGGGCATTCGCGCGATCGGCGTCGATACCATCGCGGCCGAGGTGGGCATCTCCAAACGCACGCTCTACAACCACTTCCCCTCCAAGGATGCGCTGATCGCGGCCTATCTGGAGCGCCGCTTCGTGCAGCCGCGCCCGTCCGACAAGCCTCCGGCCGAGCAGATTCTTGCGACATTCGATTCGCTGGAGCGGCGTTTTGCGGCGAAAGACTTTCGCGGCTGCCCGTTCGTGAATGCAGTGGCGGAGCTCGGCGCAGAGGACCGCGCCGTGAAGAAGATCGCTGTGGCCTTCAAGGAAAGCCGCCGCGTCTGGTTTCGTGATCGGCTGAACGAGCTGCGTGTTGCCGATGCGGATGCGCTCGCAACGCAACTCGTGCTGCTGGTCGACGGCTCGATCGCGCAGGATCTCGTGCGCGACGATCCGGCCATGGCGCGCGCGGCGAAGGAGGCCGCGAAGGTGCTGCTGCGGAGTGCCGGCGTGGAGGTGGCAGAGGATGCGGCGAAGCCTGCGAAGGGACGCAAGCCCGCGCCATAATAACCGCTGTCGTCCCGGACAAGCGCAGCGCAGATCCGGGACCTCCGCGCGAGCGCTTGCGCTCGTCACGATAACCACAGGGAGTAATTTGGCGAAGACTCGTGGTTGCCGGCTTGCCTATAACCCTGCCCTGGGGTTATGGGTCCCCGCGTTCGCGGGGACGACAATTGGGGATGTAGCGAGAGTATTCGTCCCACCGCGCGATGATGACATCGTGCGCCTGTTTTGCCCGACGTGTCAAATGCCTGTGCAACCGGCACAAGCCCTCTTGCCGCCCGTGTAAGCCGTTGATCCGGCTATCGTCGGCTACTGTGCATGGGGTTGTTTTCGAGTTTTTTTGTGCCGTCAGCCTACGCCGCCTGCGACACCACGCGATTGCGGCCGTCGTGCTTGGCGCGGTAGAGCGCCGTATCGGCGCGCTTGAGTACGTCGGCGACAGCCTCGCCCTTCTGCTCCAGCGTCGTGAGACCGATCGAGATCGTGACCTCGATGCGCTTCGTCCCCTTGTGGATCGCGAACGGCTCTCCGGCGATCGAGCGGCGCAGGCGCTCGGCGACCATGCCTGCGACATGGAGATCGGTCTCCGGCATCACGATGACGAACTCCTCGCCGCCGTAACGGCAGGCGAGATCGATGCCGCGGATCGACTTGCGCACGCGCACCGCGAACTCGCGCAGCACGTCGTCGCCGGCATCATGGCCGTAACTGTCGTTGATCGACTTGAAATAGTCGATGTCCAGGATCATCAGCGCCAGCGGCTTGCCGCGGATCGAGGCCTGCTCGGCAAGCGTCGCCAGATGGCTTTCCATGTAGCGGCGATTGTGCAGGCCGGTGAGCGCGTCGGTGATCGCCATCTCGATCGAATTCTGCACGTTGTCGCGCAGATGGTCGGTGTAGCGGCGGCGGCGGATCTGGGTGCGGGTGCGGGCCAGAAGCTCGTTCTTGTCGATGGGACGCAGCAGATAGTCGTTGACGCCGATCTCGAGCCCGCGGAGCAGTCGCGTCGAGTTCTCGGGATCCGCGATCGCCAGGATCGGCACATGGCGCGTGCGCTCCAGTGAGCGCGCCTGGCTGCACAGCCGCAGGCCGTCGAAATTGTTGAGGTCGAGCGAGACGATCAGGAGGTCGTAATTGCCCTCGGCGGCGTGGAACAGCGCTTCCGTCGGGTTCGGCTCGACATCGACGGTGTGCTCGGCCGCGAGCAGCATCGCCAGCCGCTCGTAGGAGGACTCGCGGTCGTCAACCAGCAGGATGCGGCCGCCCTTGCCCGTATCCGCGACCGCGCTGCGCTCCGGCGCCTGCATGCCGATCTCGAGCGAGGTGATGGCGCGCATGCGCAGCTCATCGGTCATCATCTTCAGCCGCGTCAGCGAGCGCACGCGCGCGATCAGCACGACATCGGAAACGGGTTTCGTGAGGAAATCGTCGGCACCGGCCTCCAGCCCGCGATTGCGGTCGGCGGGGCTGTCGAGCGCTGTCACCATCACGACGGGAATGTGGTGCGTGGCTGGATCGGACTTCAGGCGGCGGCAGACCTCGTAACCATCGATGTCGGGCATCATCACGTCGAGCAGGATGATATCGCACTCGGCGCGGCGGCAGATCGCCAGCGCCTCGGTGCCGTTCGAGGCGGTCATCACGTCAAAATATTCGGCGGAGAGTCGGGCTTCGAGCAATTTGACGTTGGCAGGGACGTCATCAACGACCAGGATACGCGCGGACACTAAAATTCACTCCCTACCCGATGAAACGTCGTACCGTCTCAATGAATTTGCCGACCGAGATCGGCTTGGACAAATAGGCTTCGCAGCCGCCCTCGCGGATGCGCTCTTCGTCGCCCTTCATGGCGAACGCGGTGACCGCGACGACCGGAATGGCGCGCAGCTCCGGATCGTCCTTGATCCAGCGCGTCACCTCCAGGCCCGAGACCTGCGGCAATTGGATATCCATCAGCACGAGGTCGGGCCGCATCTTGCGAACGAGGTCGAGCGCCTCGTAGCCGTTGCTGGTGCCCGAAGTCTGGTAGCCGTGTGCCTCCAACAGGTCGCGGAAGAGCTTCATGTTGAGCTCGTTGTCTTCCACGATCAGGACGGTCTTAGCCATCCCGCCCTCCTGATTGGCCCGAAGACCGATACATATGCCGCCTCAGGCGCCGCTCGCCGGCGCTTCGAAAACTGGATTCAAACTAGCCCCAGATTCGCTTGAGTTTCGTTAAACCCGAGGGTCGACTTTCTGCGATGTGGTTTCCAGTTGCTTGTCTGGGGTCGCAAGACTCAGGCCGAAGACTCGGGCATGATGATTCCAAAGTAGAGCCCGAAAGTTAACGGAAAGGCAAATCGCCCCCTTGAAAAAGCCTGTTCACAACCCCCGCGAAGTCGCTGAAATCGTTGCGATTCAAGCGCTCTCTTTCGTTGCGAGCGAGCCTGAACGGCTGGGCCTGTTCCTGGCCGAGACAGGGGTCGGTCCGGAGACCCTCCGCAACGCCGCCGCGGACCCGAACTTCCTCCTCAGCGTGCTCGATTTCGTGCTGCGCGATGACGCCACTGTGAAGGCCTTCGCCAGCGCCTTGGAACTGCATCCGACCAACGTTGCCGCAGCGCGGCAGGTGCTGGGCGACGCGCTCGGCGACCCCTCCTGGGAGCGCGACGTGCCGTGAGCAGCCCCGACCCGGCCGGGCCCCGCTGCTTCTGCCGGGATTGTCTGGCCGATCTGGATATGGGCGTGCGGCGCTGTTCCGCCTGCGGTTCCCCTCGCCTCGTCCGCCACCGCGCGCTGTCGACGCTGACCATCGCCCATATCGACTGCGACGCCTTCTATGCGACCGTCGAGAAGCGCGACAATCCCGACATCGCCGACAAGCCCGTCATCATCGGCGGCGGCAAGCGCGGCGTGGTGTCGGCCGCCTGCTACATCGCGCGCACCTATGGCGTTCGCTCGGCCATGCCGATGTTCAAGGCGCTGGAGGCGTGTCCGCATGCAACCGTGATCCCGCCGGACATGGCCAAATATGTCCGCGTCGGGCGCGAGGTGCGCCAGGCCATGCAGGCGCTGACGCCGCTGGTTGAGCCGCTCTCGATCGACGAGGCCTTCCTCGACCTCTCCGGCACCGAGCGCGTGCACGGTATGGTTCCGGCCAAGGTGCTGGCGCGGTTCGCCCGCGACATCGAGCGCGACATCGGCATCAGCGTCTCGGTCGGCCTGTCCGGCAACAAGTTCCTGGCCAAGATCGCCTCCGACCTCGACAAGCCGCGCGGCTTCGCGGCGCTCGATCAGGAGGAAGCCCGTTTGATGCTGGCGGAAAAGCCGGTTGGCTACATCTTCGGCGTCGGACCGGCGACGCAGGAGCGTCTGGTTCAGCGCGGCTTCCGCATCATCGCCGACCTGCAAAGGGCCGACGAGATCGAGATGATGCGGCAGTTTCCCAGCGACGGCCGCAGGCTGTGGCGGCTCGCCCGCGGTATCGACGACCGCCGCGTCGAGCCCGACCGCGGCGCCAAGACGATTTCCAGCGAAACCACCTTCGAGACCGACATCCGCGATTTCGCGACGCTGGAGAAGATCCTGTGGCGGCTCTGCGAGAAGACGTCGTCACGGCTGAAGAGCAGCGAGCTTGCCGGCTCGACCGTCACGCTGAAGCTAAAGACCGCCGATTTCCGCCAGCGCACGCGCTCGCAGTCGATCGCGGCGCCGACGCAGCTTGCTGCGAAGATATTCTCGATCTGCCGCGAGATGCTGGCGAAAGAAATCGACGGCACGGCCTTCCGCCTGATGGGCGCCGGCGTCAGCGCGCTGCGCGAAGGCTCGGCCTCTGACGACACCGACATGCTCGACCGCCGCGCTGCGCACGCCGAACGCGCGGTGGACAGCTTGCGCAAGAAGTTCGGCAATGCCGCCGTCATTCGCGGCATTGCCTATGACGGGCCGGAGAAGGCACAGGAGTGATGGAGCAGCGACGGAAGTGCTCGTCCCCGTCATCCTGAGGTGCGAGCCCTCGCGAGCCTCGAAGGATGTACGGCCGAGATGCCGCCGGGCCGTTCATCCTTCGAAGCCTCCGCTACGCTCCGGCACCTCAGGATGACGGGGATAGATGCACCCGCCGGGATTTCGTAAGAGGAAACGACCGTGATCGGTGAACACGATCTCGAAGCGCTGCTGAAATATATGATGCCGGAGCTCCGACCAGGCACCTTCGTGTTTTGCACGATCCCGACAAACGAAAGCATTCCGTCAGAGGTCAACCCGCTGGCGACGTTCCGCGAGCAGGAAGGAACGACGCTAGTGATCTTGCGCGAAGAGGCAGACCGCGTAGGACTACGCTACGCGTTCGCCTCGCGACTGATCACATTGACGGTTCACTCCGCGCTCGATGCGGTGGGCTTTCTGGCGGCCATCACGGCGCATCTCGCCGAAGCCGGCATCAGCGTGAATGCCGTTTCGGCCTTCTATCACGACCATCTCTTCGTGCCCGCCGACCGGGCCGACGAGGCGATTGCTGTTCTGCAAGCAATATACGCAACAAAGTAGGATGGGTAGAGCGAAGCGAAACCCATCAAGCTCCTTCCGCGCAACAAGGGCGATGGGTTTCGCTTCGCTCTACCCATCCTACGGTCGCCTCAATCCGCGACAGCCACCGCCTCGATCTCGATCAGCCATTCCGGCGCTGCGAGCGCGGAGACGCCGACGAGAGTACTGGCGGGCGGCTCCGTGCCTTCGAAGAAAACGGAGCGGGCCTTGCCGATGATGGGGCGCAGCTCCGGCTTGTAGTTCACGACGAAGGTCGTGATCTTCACGATGTTGGCGTAGGTCGCGCCGGCCGCTTTCAACGCGTGCCCGAGATTCTGCATCACCTGCGTGGTCTGCGCGGCAAGATCGCCCTCGCCGACGATCCGTCCCTCCTCGTCCACCGACACCTGGCCGGAGATGTAGATCGTGCGCGCGCCGGAGGCAGTGACGACGTGCGAATAGGCGGGATTGTGATGCAGGCCGCTGGGACGGAGATGATCGAGCTTGGGCATGGGCTGGCTCCCGGAGGTCAGTGGTTGGGCGGGAGCGTAGCTGGAGAGAGAGCTGAGAGCTAGATGCGATAAGCACCGCTCATCCCCCGTCATCCTGAGGTGCACGCCATGCGGCGCGAAGCGGCGCATGGTAAGCCTCGAAGGATGTACGGCCGAGGTGCTGCAGCGGGCCGTCGCCCTTCGAGGCCTTCGCTGCGCTTCGGCGCCTCAGGGTGACGGCGATAGAGCGGAATGCGCTATCCCCATTCGCAGGCCATGCCCTCAATTACAGGGCTTGCTGTCCTTCACGTCGAACTTGCCCATCGCGCCGGAAATCACAAAGTCGTTGTAATCGAGCACGAGCTGGCGGGAGACGCCATTTTCGTAAAGCTCAAACGACATCGCGTAGACCGGCGTCTGCTCGCCTTCCTTCTGCTGGACGTCGCGGTCGAAATAGCTGACGGTCACCGGCCAGCGCTTCAGCGATCTCATGTGCTCGTCCGTGGTCGACGGATCGGACGAAGTGGCACGATCGGCGGGGATCGGCTGCCCGATCACGGTCAGGGTGTTGTAGACCTTCTGGCCGTCGTCGGAGCCGTCATAGACGGACAACTCGAGCAGCGACTTGCCTTCCTGGGCGGCCGCGATGATGCGCTGGATCTGCTGGGTCGGGAAAACGATCTTGCCGTCGAGGGTGAAACTCTTCGGCGCCGGCAGCTTCAGCTTGACGTTGATGTGGTCGCCGTCGCGCTCCGCCGAGCCGTCGACCCGGCCGGCGTCGGCCTCGTTCATGCGGGTCTCGATCTTGAAGCGGTAGCTCTTGCCAGCGGCGTCCTCCCAGGAATTCGAACGGAGGTCGCTCAGCGTGACCTTGCCCTCGCCGCTGTCGAGCTCGGAGACCTGGCGGAATTCGGAGGTATAGCCCTCGCACGAACTGCCGGTGAAATTGTAAAGGATGCGGCCGCGCGCGCTGTTGACCGAGTTGGAGCGCGATTTGACGAGGCTCAGATCATAGAGCGCCTGGTGCGCAAGGAACGGACCATTGGCGGCCTGCGCGCAGCTGCCGGGGCTGAAAGCGGCCGCCGCGAGCGCCATCACACCGAGCGAAGTCCGGAAAAGGTGCAGCATGTCCATTCCTTGGGGAAGCGCTGATCCTTGGGGGAGCGCAGATTCGACATTTTAATGACCGTTCCATTGCGTCGCAACTGAGGCCGTTTCACGTAAAGTTGCGGCCCTCGCGTTGAACCTGCTGCCCTGCCTCAACAAAATGCACCCGCCTCGCGTTGCTTGCATGTGGCTGCACGATGGGCGAAACAGGGCGCCCGGCGTCCCTCGGACGCGCCAGGGTGGATGAATTTTGGACAACGAGGTCGAACATGGCGGGCACGGTCGAGCAGAAACTGGCGGAACAGTGCATCAAGCTGCATGATGCTCCCACTCCCGTCGCCAACTACGTGCCGTTCGTGCGCACGGGTAACCTGCTGTTCGTCTCCGGCCAGGTCTGCTTCGATCCCGCCGGCAAGCTGATCGCCAAGGGCAAGTTAGGTGCCGGTGTCTCCATCGAAGAGGGCGCCGCGGCGGCGCGCGGCTGCGCCGTCAACCTGCTGGCCCAGGTCAAGGCGGCGCTCGGCGATCTCGACAAGGTTGTACGCGTGGTGCGCCTCGGCGGCTTCATCAATTCTGCCCCTGATTTCCTCGATGGGCCGAAGGTGCTGAACGGTGCCTCCGACCTGATGGTCGCCGCTTTCGGTGACAAGGGCCGCCATGCCCGCACCACCGTCGGCGTCGCCTCGCTGCCCGCGGATGCGGCGGTCGAGGTCGAAGGCGTGTTCGAGGTCGCCTGAGGCCAGCATCGTGCGTGCTCCGGATTGGCTGACAGCCCGGCCGGTCGCCCATCGCGGCCTGCATGACATTTCGCGTGGCATCGTCGAGAACATGCCGGGCGCAGTGCAAGCTGCGATCGCGGGCAATTTCTCGATCGAGGTCGATATCCAGCTCTCGGCCGACGGCGAGGCCATGGTGCATCACGACCATGCCCTTGGTCGCCTCACCGAAGCCACGGGCCAGTTGATCGAGAAGACCGAGGCGGAGCTAAAGGCGATCAAGTTCAAGCACACCGCCGAGCGGATGATGTCGCTCAGCGATCTCTGCGCTATGGTCGCCGGCCGCGTGCCGCTGGTGATCGAGCTGAAGAGCCATTTTGCTGGCGACCGTAAGCTGGTGAAGCGGATGGCCGAGGTGCTGGCGTCCTATCAGGGGCCTGCCGTCGGCATGTCCTTCGATCCCGATCAGGTGCTGGCGCTGCGCGAGCTGTTGCCCTCCCGCCCGCGCGGGATCGTCGCACAGCGGACCTATAAGGACGAATACTGGGCTTACCTGACGCAGGAACAGCGCGACAGCATGCTGTACCTGCGCCATGGCTTTCAGACCCAGCCGCATTTCGTCGCGTTCAAGGTCGACCACCTTCCGGCCCCCGCGCCCTGGATCGCCCGCAACGTGTTCGGCTGCGCCCTGCTCGGCTGGACCGTCCGCACGCCGGAGCAGCGGACGCGCGTCGGGCAATATGCGGATCAGATGATCTTTGAGGGGTTCGTGCCGTAGGGGCACCTTCGTTGCATAGTGCAAGCTCTCGTATCCCGGACGCGCTGCAACGTTGCTGCGCAGAGCCGAGACCTTAGCGGCGCACGAATCGATTTGTGGCACATGGGCCCCGGCTCTGCAGCGCACCGCCAAGGCGCTGCACTGCGTCCGGGGCACGAGAGCGTGTGTTCCTGCCTCTTGAAGTCGCTGCTGCAATGCACGATCTTGGGCGCGATGGCATCATCTGAAATCACGCTCGAAGCTGTACCGTCCATTGGCGAGGTCGCTGCGGAAGATTGGGACGCTTGCGCCAACCCCGGCGGAAAGTGCAACGGGCATGGCGCGGGAACCTCATCCGGGCTTCCAGGCGATTCCCTCGGCCTCTCAAAGCCCGCCTACAACCCGTTCGTCTCGCACGCATTCTTATCCGCCGTTGAGAAATCGGGTTCAGCAACAATCCGCACCGGCTGGGGGCCGCGGCATCTCGTAGCGAAGATCGACGGCCGCGTCGCCGGCGTCGTGCCCTGCTATCTGAAATCGCATTCGCAAGGCGAGTACGTCTTCGACCGCGGCTGGGCGGATGCCTATGAGCGCGCCGGCGGGCGTTACTATCCGAAGCTACAGGTCTCGGTTCCCTTCACTCCGGCGACGGGACCGCGGCTGCTGGTCCGCGATGGCGTCGATCGCAGGCGCATCTCGGAGGCACTGGCGAGCGGGCTGGTGGCGCTGTGCGGCGTCAGCAAGGCCTCCTCGGTGCACGTCACCTTCGCGCGCGAGGCGGAGTGGAAGCTGCTCGCCGAGCACGGCTTCCTCCAGCGCACCGACCAGCAGTTCCACTGGCACAACGAGGGTTTTGCGACCTTCGACGATTTTCTCAGCACGCTGAACTCGCGCCACCGCAAGTCGATCAAGCGCGAGCGGCGCGATGCGCTGGCCGCCGGCATCACCATCCATTGGCTCACCGGAAACGACATCACCGAGGACGCCTGGGACGCCTTCTTCGAATTCTACATGGAGACCGGCTCGCGCAAATGGGGCCGGCCGTATCTCACACGCGAATTCTTCTCGCTGATCGGCGAGACCATGAGCAAGGACGTGCTGCTGGTGATGGCGCGCCGCAACGGCCACTGGATCGCGGGCGCGATCAACTTCATCGGCTCGGACACGCTGTTCGGCCGCAACTGGGGCGCGGTCGAGCATCATCCCTTCCTGCATTTCGAGGTCTGCTATTATCAGGCGATCGACTTCGCCATCAAACACGGCCTAGCGTATGTCGAAGCGGGCGCGCAGGGCGAGCACAAGATTGCTCGCGGCTACCTGCCGCGAACGACCCATTCCGCCCACTTCATCGCCGATCCCGGCCTGCGCCGCGCCATTGACGACTACCTTAAGCGCGAGCGCGCCTATGTTGCGGAGGCTGGCCGCGAGCTCGCCGAGCTCGGCCCGTTTCGCAAAGGCGCCGATGAGGCGCCTTGACGGTTCGCCGTGGCTGATGACAGTAAGCGCACAATTCCAGGGAGCCGCCATGACCGCCTACGACACCAACAACATCTTCGCAAAAATCCTGCGCGGCGAGCTGCCCTGCCACAAGGTCTATGAGGACGAGCACGTCTTCGCCTTCCTCGACATCATGCCGCGCGTGCCCGGCCATACGCTGGTGATCCCGAAGGCTCCTGCCCGCAACATCCTCGACATCAAGCCCGACGATTACGCCCATGTCGCGCGCGGCGCGCACAGGATCGCCTCCGCTGCGATGAAGGCGTTCAAGGCTGACGGCATCACCGTGCAGCAGTTCAACGAGCCCGCCGGCGGACAAGTGGTGTTTCATCTCCACATGCACGTGATGCCGCGCCACGACGGCGTGGCGATGTTGCCACCCGCGAGCCGCAAGGAAGACATCAAAGTGCTGGAAGAGAACGCGACCAGGCTGATCGCGGCGTTGAAGGCCTGACCGTCATTCCGGGGCGCGACGAAGTCGCGAGCCCGGAATCCATTCTTCCACCGTCTCTGCTGCTCGATGGATTCGGGCTCGACGCTCCGCGTCGCCCCGGAATGACGGAGCAAAAATCACTCCGTCTGGAAATCCCCCGGCTGTGGCGCGGCCAGTGGCGTGAACTCGCAGCGGTCGGGCTTGATGTCGATCAGCGGCGTGTTGTCGATGCAGTCGAGGCCGCGCACCAGAATGGTGCTGCCTTCGATGCCCACGAACTTCACGATCGAGGTGCCGATCGGATTCGGCCGTACCGGCGAGCGCAGCGAGAACGTCCCGCGGGTTTTCTCGTTGTTCTTCGGGCTCTGCAGGACAATGTCGCGGCGGGAACGGTCGAGCCAGTACAGCACTTCGAGATTGCTGTAGAAGTCCACGCCCTTGATCGCCGGTACGAACGGCTCGAAAATCTCGAGCCGGCACACAGGGCCATCGGCGCGGCCCTGCCGCGGCGTCTCCAGCCGCGAGGTCCAGGGCGTGCGGATGCGGCCGATGAAGAAAAGGCCGGCATCTTCTGTCGACGGCAGCTCGATGGCGACCTCGCCCTCGCGGAGCTCGTTTTCGCGAACCATATTTCCAATTCCCTACTGTTCGCGAGGGTTTTAGCCTAACCACCACCTGCCGGCCAGCATGAAGACTTCGCCCGCCACCACGCCCGCAAAGATCGAGCGGCGGGTCAGCAGGAAGACGACGAGGCCTGCGGCCACCGCGCCATAGCGCAAGGCGTCCGGCACGCTTGCGAGCGCCCCGGGCGGCTCGACCACGATCTGGGCGATGACGCCGGCCAGGATCGCGGTGGCGACCGCCCTCACCCAGACCAGGAGCTCGGAGCCCTCGTCGATGCCGCCGCCGAACCACAGGCCGAGCATGCGCCATATCTGGTTGGGAACAACGCCGGCGACGAACAGCACCGCGAGCGCGTGCCAATCGCCGATGAGCTGCGCGAAATTCATGCGCGCACCTCCCGCCACCAATGCACGCCATAGGCGATCGTGCCGGCCGCAATGCCACTGACGAGAATGTCGAGACCGGAGTTCATCTTCGCGGCCAGCGGATAGAGCAGAATCCCCAGCACGAGTGCCACGACGTCCGCGACCTCGCGGCTATTGCGCGCGGTCGAGAACAAAAAAGACAGCGGGGTCAGCAGCAGGATCGCCGCGCCCAGCGGCTGCGTGAGATTGGCGGCGAGGAAATAGCCGACCGTGTTGGAGGTGAGGCACACGGAGACGAGGCCACAGCCGAGGCCGTGAACGAAGGCGATACGCCGCTCGCGCGGCACTTGCGGCAGGAAGCGGTGGCACTCGACCCACAGCGTCACTGCGGTGAGGTGCGCGGCGAAGATCAGCTCGCGCCGCTTGGTCGTTGGCGTCCGCATCAAGGGCAGCACTGAGACCACCATCGGAAACAACCGGATCGCGCTGACGGTCACAGCGATCGCCGACTGGACGATGGTCGCACCCGAGCCGAGCGTGGTGATCAGGATGATCTGAGCAGGACCTGCCCAGACGAACAGCGTCGAGGCGAGCGCCCAGACCAGGCTGAAGTGAGTGTCGTGGGCCAGCGCGCCGATGCCCAGATAGGTCACGAACAGGACGATGGTGAGGATCGTCTGCGTGATCGAGCGCAGCCCCCACGCGAAGGCGCGCCAAGGACTTTGCCATTGAGGGGAATCGAGCGGAGGGAGCGCCACGGGAGTTTGGGCCGGGGAGAGGAATCGTGCCTGCATAACGGGCGATGCGGCGACCGACGTCAAGGAAGCGCGCGGCGGGGCTGGCATGCGCGGCGCCAGCACTTTCGCCGTCATTCCGGGGCGCGACGAAGTCGCGAGCCCGGAATCCATCGTACAGCGGTACTGCGGGAAAATGGATTCCGGGCTCGCGCCCAAAAGGGGCGCGCCCCGGAATGACGAGCGCCCCCTACCCGCTGACGCCCCTGTTCTTCAGCACGAAGCAGGCGCCGCCGGCCTTGCGGATGCGGTTGCAGAGATCATCCGCCTCGCTGCGCGTATCCGCGCCGATGCGCACCTGGTAGAACGTGTGCGTGCCGCGGCTGCGCATCACCGATGAGAGCAGGCTCGGATCGCGGCCACCGATCACCGCGCTCAGCCGCGTGACGGCGCGGGAATACATCGCCAGCGCCCTGTTGCGGTCGAAGCCGGCCGCCAGCTGCACGCCCCAGATCTTGGCCGCGGCGAGCTCCACATGCTGCTCGAGCTCGGCAACGAACGGGTTTGGCGCGCGCTTCAAGAGCGCCATGAGATCGCGGCAGCTCGTCGGCGGCGAGCTCGGCGGCCCCTTCCCGGTCGCGCCGGCCTTGGCCCAGGCATCGACCGTTGCGCCAGTGATGGCGAAAACATAGTTGCGGGTCTGCTCCGGCAAGCCGCCGGTGCCGGCAAGCCATTCCTGCACCCGCCGCGGTCCGGCATTGTAGGCGGCGGCTGCGAGTCCGAGATTGCCGAACTGGTTGCGCAGCTCGTTCAGAAACTCCGCCGACTTCGGCAGCGCCTGCACCGGGTTGAAAGGATTGAGCAGCCCGCGCTCGCTCGCGGTACCCGGCATGAACTGAGCGATCCCCTGCGCGTGCTCGCCGCTGCGCGTCATAGGACCCACCGCATCAGCCTGGAAGCGGCTTTCTTGCCAGATCACGCGAGCGAAGAACTCCAGCGGAAGATTGGCATCGCGCGCGGCGGCCTCAACGATCAGGCAGATTGACTCCCGCGTGTCGCTCTCGCGCGCATCAGGCTTTTCCGGCGGCCTCGCGAGCTCCTCGACGCTCGGGTGCACGAACCGGTTCGGCGCCTCCTGGCCAAGCGCAGGCCACGCCGCGGGGACGAGGCACAACACGGCGAGAACCCGGGCTATACGCATGGCGTCCACAATACAGGGGAAATCGGACCTTGACTTGGGGGCCCAGCCAACTAGCAACGGGCGACAGTATCAACGCCGGTCCCGCCCTGATGGTTACAATCTATTTTGATCTCGACGGCACGCTGACCAACCCGAAGCCCGGGATCACCCGCTCGATCCAGTACGCGCTGGAGCGGCTGGGCGTCGCGGTGCCGAGCGAGGACGAACTGGTCTGGTGCATCGGCCCGCCCCTGCATGCGAGCCTGGAAAAGCTCACCGGCCGCGCGGAACTCGCCGACCGGGCGCTGGTGCTCTATCGCGAGCGCTTCAGCGATATCGGCCTGTTCGAGAACGAGGCCTATAGCGGGATCAAGGACACATTGTCCTCGATCGCAGCGACTCGTCAGCGGATGTTCGTCGCCACCAGCAAGCCCGCGGTCTATGCCAATCGCATCATCGATCATTTCGGCTTACGGCCCTATTTCGAGCGCGTGTTCGGCTCCGAGCTCGACGGTACGCGCGTCGACAAGCGCGACCTGCTCCGCTACGCGCTCGACGAAGCCAACGTCGATCCCCGCAGCGCGATCATGATCGGCGACCGCAGCCATGACGTGGTCGGCGCCCGTACCAACGGCATGACCGCCATCGGCGTGCTCTATGGCTATGGCAGCGAGTCCGAGCTCAAGGAGGCCGGTGCACATCACATCTGCGCCGCACATCCCGAGCTGCTTGGCCACTGCGTGGCCTAGCGCATGACCAGGGCCACGTAGACATCAGCCACAGCCTTCGCTCTGGGCGAAGGCAATGCTCGGCAATTCCAGATTGTCAGGTCCGGCGGCGTGCATCAGGGTGGCGCGCATGAGGACTCACTCGACGATAAGCGGATCGGAGCTGTTGCTGGGTGTGATCGCGATCCGGCTCGCTGTGCTGGTCCTTGCGGGCTGGAGTCTGACGCTACTGCCGCGGCCAGCGCGCGACAGCGAACTCGCCTGCTTCTCCCCGCCCGCAACAAGAAACGAGGCTCAGCCTCAAGCGGAGACGATGGGCCCGCGCGCTGCCGACGCCGCATTCGATGACATGCGTTTGCACGACTAGGCCGTTCGCGGGCAAGGCGGGCATGTGAGCGATAGCTGATGCCGCTCGGCCTGGACCAGGGCATCGGCGCGGTAGTCTGATCGAATGCAGTTTCATGCAGGAGATCCGCCTCGGCAATTTCAGCCTGATCCTCGGACGCAACATCATGCTGCATGTCCGCATGGAAGGCGCGCTCTACACACGCACACGTGACATGTTCGAGCCGACCGCCGCACTGGGCCAGTCGCCTCTCGCGAAACACATGGAATGAATGTGGATGCGTCCCCCACGAGGAGGAAACATGAAAAAGTCTGTCACCTTCGGCTTCATCGCCCTGGTCCCGAGCTTGATCGGCCCCGGAGCCGGCCATGCACAATCCCCAGCTCCGCCGACGCCTACCACGCGAATCCTCGCGATCGGGACGTTGAACCCCGGCGTCGATCCCGCCGCGGCGCGGGCGATCCTGCCGGTGGAAGTCAGGGAGACGGTGAAGCTCTATCTGGATGGCAAGATCGAGGAATGGTACTCGCTACAGGGGCGTCCCGGTGTGGCTTTCATTCTCAACCTCACGGACCCTGCAGCGGCGCACGAGATGCTCGAGAAGCTGCCTTTGGGGCAGGCCCATCTCATGAGCTTCGAGCTCATCCCGCTGGCCCCGCTCAATCCGCTGCGGCAATTGCAGGGCATGGCACCGGGCTCGCCATAGGCTAGCTTGAGCTGCATCAAGCCGGCCCGCGCCGGCCGTGGCATCGTGCGCCCTGCGAGGCCACCGAATGCGCCGATTTGCCATGAAGGCTCTGTTCACGGTGCTCAATCTGAACCGCTCCGAGCGGACGCGGATCGATTGGGATCGCACAATTATCGTCGTCTCGACGGCGGTGACGATTGGGCTCGTCGCGCTCTACATCTTCGGCAAGTCGACAGCGCGCTGGTGAACCCCAAGAAGGCCGTCCTCACCCATGCCCACGGCGCTGGGCGGCCTGCCGGCCGCATGGGAACTGTCCGGGTCCTGCCGGGTTGCGGTCAATCCTGCAATTTCATAATCCGGGGATGTATTACGGCCCTAACCAAGCTCGCCTCCCTCATGTCGTTCGCCCCTATCGAGCATGCCGACGGCCTGCCACAGCCACAGCGCAACCAGGCGATCCTGACCATTGCGCTCGGCCTCATCATGGCGGTCGTCGATAGCGCCATCGCCAATGTGGCCCTGCCGACGATCGCGACCGACCTCGACGCGAGCCCGGCCTTCTCGATCTGGATCGTCAACGGCTACCAGCTCGCGATCACGATCTCGCTGCTGCCGCTGGCTTCGCTCGGCGAGATCGTCGGCTATCGCCGTGTCTATCTGGCCGGGCTCGCGCTGTTCACGCTGGCATCGGCATTTTGCGCGTTAGCGCACACGCTGCCGCTGCTGACGATCGCGCGCATCGTCCAGGGTTTTGGCGCGGCGGGAATCATGAGCGTCAATGCGGCGCTGGTGCGCTTCACCTATCCGCGCGCCCTGCTCGGCCGCGGCATCGGCCTCAACGCGCTCGTCGTCGCCTTCTCGGCCGCGGCCGGCCCGACGCTCGCCGCGGGAATCCTCGCGGTTGGAAGCTGGCCCTGGCTATTCGCCATCAACGTGCCGCTCGGCGCGCTAACGCTGGTCCTGGGCCTGCGCAGCCTGCCGCACACCAAGCCCGCGAGCCATTCCTTCGACTGGCAGAGCGCAGGGCTTTCGGCGATCACGTTCGGGGTCGGCATTGCCGCCATCGACAGCGTCGGCCATGACGAAGCACCCGTCGTGTACCTCGTCCAGTTCGCGATCGCGATCGTCGCGGGCGCGATGCTGATCTACCGCGAAACCCACGTGGCCTCGCCGCTGCTGCCGGTCGATCTTTTGCGCATCCCGGTCTTTGCGCTCTCGATTGCGACCTCAATCGCCTCGTTCTGCGGGCAGATGCTGGCCTTCGTAGCGATGCCCTTCTACCTCCAAAGCCGCTTCGGTTATTCGGCGGTGCATATGGGCCTCTTGATCACGCCCTGGCCGATCGCGGTGGCGTTCGCGGCTCCGCTCGCCGGGCGTCTGGTCGAGCACTATCCGGCCGGCCTGCTCGGCGGCATCGGGCTCACGCTGTTCGCCTGCGGCCTCGCCTCGCTCGCCTTCCTGCCGGCGAGCCCGACGCCGCTCGACGTGATCTCGCGAATGGCGCTGGCCGGCGCCGGCTTCGGCCTGTTCCAGACCCCCAACAACCGCACCATGATCGCCGCCGCCCCGCGCGAACGGTCCGGCGGCGCCAGCGGCATGCTGGGCACGGCGCGCCTGCTCGGCCAGACCACCGGCGCGGCGCTGGTGGCGCTGTTCCTCGGCCGCTATCCGCAGGAAGGGACCCGGATCGCGCTCTTCACCGGCGTGGGTTTTGCGCTCTGCGGCGCCACGCTGAGCATGCTCCGGCTGTCCCCGGCTGGTGCGCGGGGCGCCGAACACGTCCGTGTGCAGGACGATCAACGCCTGCGGGGCGAATAGGAAGAGCCCCCGCCTGGTTTCCGCCATTCTCGTGCACAACCGGTACGTGGCTTAACTGTTGGGACCAACGACGTATTGCCCTCCCGTTCCGGTTGCGCTTCACTGGCAGCGGGACAGGGGGCATTTCATGCGTTAATTTGGGATTGTGGCGCTCAGCGTCATGCTGGGCGGCTGCGCGTCTGTCACGCGCGGCACGACCGAGAACATCAGCATTTCATCTACACCTTCGGGCGTTGAAGCGGTTGTCAGTGGAATGGACGTTCCGACCACCTGCACGACGCCATGCTCCGTGGTCGTCAAGCGGAACGCCGACATCTCGATTACCTTCCAGAAGGAAGGCTATGAACCTCAGATCGTACCGCTCAGCCGGGACATACCGACCTCCGGGGCCGCCGGCTTTGCGGGCAATCTCCTGCTGGGCGGTGTCGTCGGCATGGGCGTCGATGCCGCGACGGGGGCGGCAACCGATCACAAGCCCAATCCGGTCATCGTGACGATGCAGCCGTCAGCGCCCGCCCGCGCGCGTCCGCCTGCGCCGAAGAGACCGCGCGCCTGAAGCCGGCACTTAGACTCCGGCACTGCGACACAATCGGGATAGGGGGGCGTCTCGCGACGCCGCCCCTCCCACACCACCGGACATACGGGTCCGTATCCGGCGGTTCAGCGGATTATGCGGGSC
>NZ_LGHL01000123.1 GCF_001908205.1 Bradyrhizobium sp. NAS80.1 | reverse complement strand
ATTCTCAGGCTCGACCGGCTTCGGCTGCGGGGCTTGAATGGCGCCAGGGACGAAGTGCTGCTCACAGCCACCGCGCAGAACCTGAGGCGGCTGGCCAAGCTAATCTGCCGTCCCCCGCCACAACTGGCAGTCGCGTGCTGAAATGCACAAGCAAAACGGAAACCGCCGACACCCCGTACCAAAAGAAACCGCCGAAACTCAAAAGCCAAGCTCGCCCCAAGTCAGAAACGAGTTTTGCAACACAATCACCTCGCAAGCGGACATCATTCCCGCCACGCTCCGTCCTTCGGGCTACGCGTGGCGCAGCCACGCCAGAGCGGGCAGCCAAATCCGGTGCTCCCTGACGGCCCCCTCAATCCTCGACCTGGTACAGGCGCCAGCGCTCCGGCACGCCCTTGAGCTGGTGAACACCGTGATCCCTGAAGCGGATTTGGGACTGCGACATCAGGTCCTTGACCGCGCTCGAGACCAGGACTTCGCCGGCGCGCGCTTTCGCAGCGACGCGCGCGCCGATGTGAAAGGCGAGGCCGACCACCTCGGTCCCGCTCATTTTGTACTCGCCCGCATGCAGCCCCACCCTGATCTCGAGTCCCAGCGTGCGCACGGCCTTCTGGATCGCAGTCGCACAACTGATACCGGCTGCCGGCGCCTTGAACGTCGCCAGTACTCCGTCGCCCGTCGTCACGACTTCCTTTCCGCGTGACGTCTTCAGTTCTTTGCGGACGGCGGCGTAATAGTGGCTCATCACCTTTGTCCAACGGGCATCGCCGAGCTTTGCAGCTTTTTCGGTTGAGCGGACGATATCGACGATCATGATCGTGGCGAGCGCTTGTTTGAGCTCAGCGCTCCGATCGGCGGATCGGCGCCGGATCGCAATTGGTCCGGCCAGCGGTTCGTAGCGATGGTTGCGGCGCCGCGCGATCGCGGCCTTTGCATAGTCCTGCGCACGCTGCGCCGTGCCGCAACGAACTGTCTTCTCTCTCGGAGGAAGCGTCCAGTAAACCTTTCGCCCGTCTCCGGCGCCATGGACCTCCACGGCGCCCCACTTCAGGAAAATCGCCGAGCCAACCCGCCTGACACACCACGCCTTTGAGGTGTATCCGGAAACGTTCGACTGGTGGACTCCGATGCGAAGAAATTTTGGCATGATCGTGCGGCCAATCGATGGATCGTTTGGGCGGACTTCAGGCCAAGCGTATTTGCACATACCCGAGTTGGCAACAGGACTCCCGATGGACGAGCTTAAGTCATGCGCCGAGACTGTCGAAAGGAGCTGCCGAAAACCTCCTCTTTTCGCGTTCGGTAGATGGTGACGACCTCCCGACAAGCCTTAACATTCAACCGGTGAAAATCGAGCTTCAATCGATCCAGCTCACCAGCGGTTATCCGGTAATTGGCCGCCCCCAGAAACAGCAGCGCCATCGTTGTCGGCCATGAGAAATCAAGAGACTTAGCCAGGATCAACACCGGCTCGCGATCCTTCTCGATCAAAAGCCCGTTCCGCGACATCGATCGGCAACCGACAGAGCAACGACAGGGCGACAGTGGTCTCGTTGAACTTGAGAGAGTGCGCCAGTTCGAAGACCTTGTCTTCGGTCAATTCGCCTCTCTCGTGCAGTTTCGCCACCGTGCGTTTCGCCGTGAAGTAATCCTTCGACGCCGGGCCAAACCTGGCGTGAATCGCCCCGGTCACGTCGACGACGACGCGATGGATCTGGGTTTCAATATCCGGACGCTCTCTCTGGAGCTTCTGGCGTACCTCTTCAGAGGCTTTGGCAATCAGCTGGTGGAACAGATGCCGAGGAATGTCCTTTCGAAGTCCCACCGATTCAGCAAGGATCGAATCCCCTTCCGACCGCCGCACGAGGTGTAGAAATCCGGATGAGGAAAAGTTCGCGCCCGAATTCGATGCGATCGAGGTTACGACCTCGGAAGATCCCCGCACCACCAGCACATCGGTGACCGCCTCCGGAACCGCCTGTCGCTTTGAGATTGCAAGTAAATGCTGCTGGCTCTTGCTCTTGGCACACGCAATCAATGTCTCGATGTCAAGCCGCTCCGACTGACTGAGAACCGGCCATGCGACGTTAATGCAGTCATCGTTGGCCATCTGCCGGGTCAGCGCATAGGGCGCGTTTGGGCTGCAGGCGAGCTTTCCCGCGAGCTTCGCCCGCGCACTCGTTTCAATCTCCTGCGCGAGACGACCGATGACCTCTCCGAAGGTCCATATCTGCTCCTCGGAATAAGTGCCCGCGATCAGAATGTCGGCCGCATGCCAGAGGGCCCGCAGACAGCTCTCCGGATTTCCTCGCGCAACCGCTTCATCCAACTCGGCCAAAAATGACGTGGCGACAGCCATTACGCGCTCGCAGTTTGAAAACAATGAAAAGCAAAAGGGAATTTCGACGAAACGAGGCGATGACACCACCCCAGACCTCAACGCGCGGTAAAATTCTCACAGCCGCCTTGGACCGGACTTAAGGTCCGCCTAACCGGAACGATCAAATTCTAGGCATTCACCGGGCCTGACCGACCAGATTTGGCGAAAGCGCGCGCCTTCAACAGCCCGCACTGCGCAGACGTGTGTCAGCTCTCACGCGAGATATCGCCGTTATCCCTGATATGCGAACAGCTCGATCGGATCGCTGAATCCCCGCACCTCGTGTTTTCCCACATGCTCCAGCTCGAACTCCGGCTCAACCAACTCGGCGAACGCGCGCGACAGCAGCACGGTTCGGCCCAACTGCTTCGTGAGGGCTTCGAGGCGCGATGCCATGTTGACGGCGGGGCCGATGACGGTGAAGTCGAGCCGGCTGGTCGAGCCGATATTGCCGTACATGACGTCGCCGACATGGACGCCGATGCCGTAGTTCAAGGGCGCGCGGCCCTTGCCGTTGTTCCGCTCGTTCAGAGCCGCCATGGCCTGCCGGGCTTCGGACACGGCATGCAGCAGGTTTGCACAGGCCTTGGGCTCGCTGAGCGGGAAGATGGCGAGCAGGCCGTCGCCGATGAACTTGAGGATTTCGCCGCCATGCCGCGCGATCGGCTCCGACATCGCGTCGAAATAGTCGTTGAGGAGATCGATGACGTCGTCACGCGGCCAGTTGTCGGAGATTTTTGTGAAGTCGCGCAGATCGCAGATCATGATCGCTGCCCGCACGGTCGTGCCGCTGCCACGCCGGGTCGCGCCGGCCAGGATGAGCTGACCAGCATGGGCGCCGACATAGGTCTCGAGCAGGGTTCGCGCCAGGCGATTCTTGACCCGGATTTCGCTGACCAGCGCCAGCACCGGCAGCAGCTTCTTGAGGGCGGCGACATGTGCATCGTCGAAACCGCCGGGGCGGTCGGTCGCGAAGGTGATGAGATGCCGCTTGCCGAGCGTGTGGTAGAGCGGCCAGGCCACATAGTCGGTCAGGCCTTTCGCCCGCATCTCGTCATAGAGCGCGTGCTTGCGGCCGAGCGAGGCGTCCCGCTCGAGATTCTCGCGCACCTCGGTCGCACCGTCCTGCAGTTCATTGGCGGGACTTCCGATGAATTCGGAGCGCTCCCTCACATCGTAGTCGACCCGCGCAAGCTCCGCCTCACGCATGCCATCGGACCACATGAACCGGGCACCAAGCCATTGCGGATGGTGGATCAGGACGTGAAGCGTCGCCCGCTTGAGGGGAATGCCCGCCTGCTGGAGGCGGATGCACATCTCGGCAAAGATGTTGTCGATGAAGCGCTCGTCGCGCGTGCCGTTGGTCAGCCAGTCGACGACGCCATCGGAAAGCATGGCGGGGGGATTTTTGTCAGGCGCGTTCATATCCTGCCCTCCGGCGGCTGTCTGCATCGAGGGAGATATCGTGCTCCGGCTTCGCGGCGTCAACCTAGCCAATTGCACGGATTGCGCGCATCGTCCTATCGGGGACTTGCCTCTAGCCGGCCAGCCGAATCGACGCCAGCACCGCCGGACCCGAGACGAGCGCGAGTTTCGATGCCTCGGTGAGCTCGACCTTCAGCGTGCCGCCGTCAGGGATAGCATAGTCCGCGCCGCCGAGACGGATGCTGCAATTGCCCCGAGCCGCGTAAACCAGGTGCGTGCCGGCGGCGAGCCGCCGATCGCCGGGTTCCCCAAGCGCCAAAAGCTCGATCTCCGCCGCACCGCGCCGGGCCATCAGGTTCACGACCTCGACCGGCCCGGCCTCGAGCTCGGTCACGATCTCGAGCTCACCGGTGAAGCGTACTGTCGTAAAAGGTTCACGCTCGTCGAATTCCTGCGTGGGTGCTGTCAGCACCAGCCCGCGCCCGCCGACGACCATCTGCAAGCGGTCGATGCCCGGCATATAGGAGAACGGGCCGGGCGTCACGATCGGCGTGGACGCGAAGCGCCACAGCAGGCTGTCCCAATCCTTTGCCGGCGCACCGGGACGATGGGCATCCGCGATATCGGTGAAGATACCGCCGCCGTTCTTCCACGGCGAGCGGGTGTAGTCTTCCGATTTCAGCAGCGTGGTTTTCATGTCTTGACGTCGTCCGGAAAAGCAAGAGGGCCCATATCGCCCGCGTATCATGCGCGCGATGGGCCGGCTTTGCCAACCGATTTGACCGACGGCCGCGCGAACAGGTTTCGCGCGTCTCTCCTTACGCCTTCGCGTCGAGCTGCAGCCTGCTCGTCAGCTCGTTGACGAGCGAGTCCACGAACTGGTTCTGATAGGCCGACATGCCGTTGAAGTAGACCGGCCCCCCCGGCCTGCACCAGCATGGCGCCGCCGGAAACGCCGGCATCCTTGGTCCCGCCTTCGGATTTGGTGTCGAGCTGGCCCATCGCGTTGTTGAGCTGCGCGGCGGTCTTATCGTCCATCTCGCCGTTGGCCCGGAGCGTGGCAAGCAAGGCCTGATAGGCGCCGGAGAGATCGCTTCCAGTACCAGTCTCGGCCGTCGCGGAGAAGCTGCCGTTGGTCTTGCCGGTATAGCTCTTGTAGGTCAGCGTCTCCGTGGTGGTGCCATCGGCATTGGCCTTGCTGTCGAGCAGCAGTTCGAACGCATTGCCATACGCGCCCGTCGTCACCATGTTCGGATCGTTCGGATTCCTGTTCTTGCTCGCGCCGGTCTTGTCGGAGCCTGCGGTCCAGTTCGACGGAACGGTGTAGCTGACGTTGGTCACGACTCAATTCCCATGTTTCAGTCCAGATTGCGTGAAGCGATGAGCAAGTTGCGTGCCATCGAATCATGATTGATTTACATCGGCTTTCTTTCCCGAGCCTTTCGCGGGATGGTTGTGCCGGCTGCAACGCTGCAAGATTTGCCCGGCAGATCATTCCTCGCGCGTCCACTGGACCGCGGCCATTCGTTCGGACCGGGTGTCATGCGGCGATGCGCTCGCTCAGACGAACTTGATGCCCTTGGTCTTGATCAGCGGCAATTGGCGAGCACGTATTCCGGTCGCAGCAAAGATTGCGTTGGCGAGCGCGGGCGCGGCCGGAGGAACGGCAGGTTCACCGATGCCGTGGATGCCCTTCTCTCCGGTAGTCTCGAGCGCTGCGACTTTGATCTCCGGAGCCTGGTAGAGGCGCATGCCCTCGTATTGATGATAGTTGGTCTGAACCGCCCGGCCGTTCGCAAAGGTGAGTTCGGCGTTCATCGCGTGTCCGAGCGCCCAGATCACGGCGCCTTCGACCTGGTTCTTCAAATTGCCGGGATCAAGCACCACGCCGACCTCGGCCGCGACGAAGACGCGCTTGATCTTGATTGCATCACCGATCTTCTCGACCTCGACCACTTCGGCGACGGGCACGCCGAATGACAGCGTGAAGGCGAGGCCCCGCGCATGATCAGGCTCCGGCTTGCTGTCCCAGTCCGACATCCTGCGAACCTCATCGAGCACCTTCCGCGATGGCTCGTGCGAGCACAAACGGAGCCGCTCATGGAGCGGGTCGGCGCCGGCGGCGTGGATCAGCTCGTCGAGACAGCACTCGTGCAGGAAGGCGTTGCCGGACGCGCCGACCGAGCGCCAGGAACTGACCGGCACCAACTCTGGCACGCGATAGCCGGTCACCCGGTAGTTCGGAATCTTGAACGGCTGATCCCAGGCGCCGGCGACGATCGCCATGTCGGGCCCCGGTATGGACAGGCCCAGCCGGCCGAATTGCGATGCGGTCACCGATGGAGCGGCGATGCTGAGGTCGTAGGCGTCGACCTGGCCGTCCTTCACCGCTCCGCGCATGCGGGCGACGGCGAGCGGACGCGGGAAGTCATGGGTCATGTCCTCTTCGCGCGTCCACGTCATCTTGATCGGCCGGCCCTGATACGCCATCGCGAGCTCGATGCCCTGGCGCACATAGTCGTCTTCCAGGCGCCGGCCGAAGCTGCCACCGCTGAGCTGGGCGTGAACATGGATGTCTTCGGTGGCAAGCCCGGTCATCTCCCGCGCCGCCTTCACCAGGAACACGGGAATCTGCGTCGCGGTCCAGATGTCCAGGCGACCGTCCCTGAGCTGGACCACCACGTTCATCGGCTCGAGCGGTGCGTGGGCGAGATAGGGCACGCTGTATTCGGCTTCGATCACCTTCGCGCCGGCGAGCACGGCATCAACGTCGCCGTCGTTCTTGCAGTCACTGTCGCGGCGCTTCGGGATGAAGGAGGCCCTCACCTCCTCGAACATCGTCGCGGTGCTCGCCGGATAGGACGCCTCGCCCCAATCGAACACGATCAGCTTCGCTGCCTGGAAGGCGCGCCAGGTGTTGTCGGCGATGACACCGACGCCGCCCTTGACCGGCACGATCTTGAGGACGCCCCTCGCCTTTGCGGCCTTGGAATCGTCGTAGCCCCACAGGGCGCCGCCAAGATGCGGATTGGCGCAAACCGTGGCGTAGACCATGCCCGGCAACCGGATGTCTATGCCGAAGGTGGCCGTGCCCGTGCACTTGGCGACCATGTCGATCCGTGGCATCGGCTTGCCAAGATAGCGCCAATCCTTGGGATCCCTGGGCTTGACGTTGAGCGGCACATCCAGCGTGGCCGCAAGATCGGCAAGAGACGCATAGCTGAACGCGCGACCATCCGGCGCGATCACCGCGCCATCCCGCGTTTTGAGATCAGCCCTGGCGATACCGGTCTGTTTCTCCGCCGCGCGGAGCAGCAGCTCGCGCGCGGTTGCGCCGGCAATGCGCAGCCGGTGATAGGCATCGGCCACGGTCGACGAGCCGCCGGTCCATTGAAGACTGAGGAACTTGCCGCCGATCTGGCTGATCGCCTCCGCCACCGGACGAAGATGCGCGTTGGTGGCCGCAATCGGAAGCCCCTCGCTGAGAACCCTGCCGTTGTAATAGAGCGAGCTTGGCGCCCCCGGATCGACCTTGATGTCGCTCCACGCGATATCCAGCTCCTCGGCGACCAGCGCCGCCTGCACGGAATAGGCCCCCTGGCCGAGATCGGCGCGCGGCGTGATGATCGTGACGCCGTCCTGACCGATCCGCACATAGGGCGTCAGCATGTGCTGCCCCTTGTCCAGGCCATCTTTCAGCCGCGCGTTCACCCGAAACCGCTCGGAAAAATAATAACCGACCACGAGGCCGCCGGCGGCCGCGCCTGCACCGACGAGCACGGCACGCCGCGAGAACGTGCCGAGGCGGCTCACGGCTCTGATCCTTGCAGCTTCCGGGCCGCGGTCCTGATGGCGGCGCGAATGCGGGTATAGGTGCCGCAGCGGCAGAGATTTGCCGACATCACGCGATCGATTTGATCGTCGAGCTCCTTGTCAGACAAAGGCGGCTTGCCTTTGACCGTGGCATCTAGCAACGCGGTGGCGGCCATGATCTGCCCCGGCTGGCAATAGCCGCATTGCGCGACCTGATGCTCGATCCACGCCGCCTGCACCGCATGCAGCGACTGCGGCGTTCCCAGCCCCGCGATCGTGATGACTTTGGCATCTTCCTTGAGGTCGCCGATCCTGAGCGAGCACGACCGCACCGGCCGGTCGTCAACATGCACCGTGCAAGCGCCGCACATCGCGATCCCGCAGCCATATTTCGGGCCGGTGCAACCAAGTTCGTCGCGTAGCACCCACAACAGTGGCATGTCGTCCTCGACATCCACGTTGTGCGACTCTCCGTCGACCCAAATCACGCGCATGAGGGCTCCGGAAAACAAATGGTTTTGACGAAATGGATCGCCGGACAACCGGCGCAGCCTCAACTTAAGGCTTCAGTATGAGCACCATTATCGCTTGGGAATAGCGCGATAGCAAGAAGGCGCATCGATGCTCGCGCGGCTGGTTCGGCATGGGCCTTTCTGTAGCCCCCTCACTCGCCCTTGCCGCCCTTCAGCTTCGGCAGCGTCTCGACGATCTTCTGCTTGCCGTCGACGATCTCGGCGAGGAAGCTGGCGCGGTCGATGTCGCCGTTCTGGTCCCAGCTTGCTTCCATCAAGATGCCCGGAGCCTTGTCGGGCGTCAGCGTCAGGCCCTTCATGGCCGCGCCAAAGGCCTTGCTGTCGAACTTGCCGATTTTTTCGGTGACGTATTTGACGAGATAGACGGCGGTATAGCCCTTGATGCCGTTGTGGTCGGGCCAGTACTTGTAGCGCGCGCTGAACTTCTTGGCGAACTCCTGGATCGCCGGCACGGGTGCATCGGCGCTGAGGCCGACGTGACCGCGCACGCCATTGGCGGCGGGACCGGCAAGCTCGACCACCTTCTGACTGAGCAGCGTGGTCTCGCCGAACAGCGGCGTCGACAAGCCTTGCCGCTTGGCTTCGATCAGGAAGCGGGCGCTCTCCTCCTCGTTGGTGTAGACGAAGATGGCGTCAGCCTTGGCGCTCTTCAGCTTGATGACGTCGGAGCCGAAATCGACCTGCCCCTGCTCGGTGGAGATATCGGCCGCGATGTCGATATTGCGCGCCTTCATCTCCTTCAGGAAATTGTCGTGGCCGCCCTTGCCGAAATCATTGTTGACCCAGACCAGCGCAACCGTCTTCACCTTGAGCTGGTCGTGCAGATAGTTGGCGATCTTCGGCATCGAGAATTGCTGGCCGAAAGCGGTGCGGAACACCCAGGGGTTGCCTTGCATGGTGATGTCGGCGGCCTCGGCACCGACGATCTGCGGGATCTCGGCCGCCTGCGTCAGCGCCATGTTGACCTTGACCGAGCCGGAATAGATCGGCCCGAGGACGACATAGGGGTCCTTGTCCAAAACCTTCTGAACCTGGGCACGCGAAACGCCGGGATTGCTCTGGGTGTCCAGATGCTCGGTCTGGATCTTGCGACCCAGAATGCCGCCGGCATTGTTGATCTCGTCGACCGCGAGCGCGACGCCGTCGCGCCAATTTGTGCCCGACACCGCGCCGGGGCCGGAGAGCTCGATAACGTCGGGGATGTAGACCGTGGTCTGCGCGATGGTTGCACCCGTCCAGACCGATGCCGCGAAGGCGATGCCGAGCGCCCCTGCAATATGCTTCATGATTCCTCTTCCCTTTTGGTCTCTTATTATCTCGATTGATCCGCCGCACCGTCGAAGCCGAGCAGCCGTGCCGGCGTTCGCCAGAGCAGGCGATGCTGATCGCTGGGATCCGGGAACAGCTTTGTCAGCACTGCTAGCAGCGGCCCATAGTCGAGCCGTTCAGATGCCCGTAGGAACGGATAGTCCGATCCCCAGACGCAGCGATCGAGCGTGAAGGCTTCGACGAGCGCGGCGATAAACGGCCAGGTGTCCTCATAAGGATGCGGCTGCTGCGAGAACTTGTAGTTGCCGGACAGTTTGATATGCGCGTCGCGCTCGCGGCCGATCGCCAGCAGTGCCTGGAAGGCCTTGCCCTTCAATCCCTGCGCGACCGACGGTCGCCCGCAATGATCGATCACCAGGCGCACAGGCGATGTCTCGATCAGCGGCAGCAGGTCGAGCAACTGGTCCTGCTCGACCTGGATCTGCAGGAACAGGCCGAGGCTCGTCAGCTTCTCCAGCAGCGGCGCCGTGTGGCGATAATAGTCGGCGCCGTGGAACGGCACGTTGAAGGCGACGCCGATCACGCCGGCCGCTTTCAATCGTTCGAGTTCGCTTATGTCGACGTCATTTTCGACCACGGCGACACCCCTGAGGCGGCCGCCGCCCTGCTTCAGCGTATCGAGCAGGATGCGGCTGTCGCTGCCGTAACCGGTATTGGTCGCGACGACGAGCGCGTGCCGGACGTCGAAGGCGTCGAACACGCGGATGAGCTGCGCCGCTGGCGCGATCTCCTGCCCGCTCGGCCGGTATGGCGTATCGTCGGAGTAGGGAAAGCGGATGGGATCGATGGCATGGATGTGGCAATCGATCCTTGGGGACGCCGGCAGTGTCATGGCCTAAACTCCCCCGGCGTCTTTATCAGAATGTCGCCTCGATGGCCTTGATCAGCTCGGGCGTCACGTCGGGCATGACGCCGAACCAGGCCTTGAAGGCGAGCCGGGCCTGGTTGAGCAGGAGGCCGAGCCCGTTCACCGTCACGCAGCCGCGCGCGCGAGCCTCGGCCAGGAACGGTGTCTCGAGCGGCGTGTAGATGAGATCGGCTGTGAGTGTCTCGGGCTTCAGCCGCGACAGGTCGATCTCGAGCGCGCCTTTGCCGACCATGCCGCGATCGGTGCAGTTGACGAGCAGCGCGACGTCGGCGAGCGCAGCGCCGCGATCCTCCCAAGCAACGGTGCTGACGGCGGAGCCGAATTCCGTGGCTATCGCCTGTGCCTTCTCGGCCGTGCGGTTTGCGATGCGGATCTCGCGCGCGCCGTTCTCGAGCAGCGCCACGACCACCGCGCGCGATGCGCCGCCCGCGCCCACAAGCAGAACCGGCCCGGCATCACCGCGCCAGTCGGCCTTCGCATCGCGCAGGCTCTGCACGAAACCGTTGCCGTCATTGTTAAAACCGGAGAGCGTGCCGTCCTCTTCGACGACGATGGTGTTGACGGCGCCGATCCGCTTGGCTGTCTCGTTGACGCGATCGAGCATCGGCATCGCCGTCTGCTTGTGCGGCATGGTGACGTTGCAGCCACGGAACCCGAGAGCGATCAATCCGTCGAGCGCATCCTCGAGCCGCTGCGGCTTGACCGCGAGCGGCACGTAGGTGCCGCGGATGCCATGCGCCTTCAGCCAGAAATTATGAATGACGGGCGAGCGCGAATGCGCGACTGGCAGACCGATCACGCCTGCCAAACCAAAACCATCCGCCTTCGGCATGCTGCCCCTTCCATCCTCGCGCCCCCACGCGCGTCGAATTTCGCGTGCCGGCGGCCGTTCCTCCGCGATCGCATCTTCAGCGATCGACCATGTTATTTGGTCATTTGTCCAAGACCTATTAGGCGGTATGGCCATCTCGCGCAATCTGATTCTCGGGGTGGGGCATATGGATGGAAGCTGGCGCCAGCCAACTGAGGGGCGGCTTCCCCTTGCTTTCGGCGACAGGAAATTAGGTCAGAAATCCAGCCCTTTTGGATGCCTTGCCCGACGTTCGGATTACCGCAATAATACTCACGTTATTCAAAGGTAATCCGCTTTGGCCAGGCAATTGCGTAACGCGCTCCTTTCGGTGGGAGAAGTGCAATGCCCGTATTGGACCTGCCGCACTGGTTGATGATTGCAGGCTCCGCGTTGGTATTGGGCGGGCTCATTGGCTTGGGAATTAGCCGAAACAAGCAGGTTGAGAGCGATCCCGTTCCGCTTCCGAGCGACCTGTCGACATTAAAAGCCGAGGAATCAAAGGTCTCGAGCTTTGCGGCTGCACGGGATTCGCACAGGTAAGCACTGACTGGCTAGCGCCCGCGGCCAATTCTGCGGAGCAGACTCTGGAGAGCCGGATGGCCCTGCACTTTAGGCGCGTCGATACCGCGGTGAATGCGCTCGAAATCTGGATGGCGAGCGGCGGCGGATTTTCGTTTGTGATCAGCAACGAAAGCCGCACGGGTCCCGGCCTTCACGGGAAGCCCGGCTTGGTTGCCTCGTGGCGGCCCGTCCAAGTGAACAAGTCCGCAATCAAACTCGGCGGCTCCCCTTTCAGCACCTTCGCTGAAGCTAAGGAGGCGTGCGAGGCTCTCCTGGAAACATTCGAGCAGATGAACGCCTTGCAAGCTTCGACGATTGCGCCCTCGCCGCAATGAGGAGTCACTTCTGCTTAGTCGGGGCACCGAATTCCGCGGTGCCGGATTGCGCTCGCGCCTTACATCCCGCTCAGGCCGCTATCGACCGCGAGGGTCTGCGCGGTGACATAGACGCTCTCCTCTGACAGGAAGAACAGCACAGCGTAGGCAATCTCCCACGCGGTCGCCTGGCGGCCGAAGGGGATGTGGCCCTTGCCGCGATTAGGGCGGCCGGCGCCGGCTTCGCGGCCATTCGGGGTGTCGACGAGGCCGGGATAGACGAGGTTGGCGCGAATGCCGCGACGCGATCCGAGATGGGCGATGTTGCGCATGAGGCCGCCGAGCGCGGCTTTCGACGAGTCATACACCGCCATCTGCGAGCCGGCCTTCAGCGCGGCGATCGAGGAGATGAATACGATCGCGCCGCCATTGTCGAACTTCGGCATGGCCGCGCGGCAGCACAGCATCGGCCCGCGCACGTTGACATCGTAAATCCTGTTCCACTCCTCGGGGCTGACGGCGTCTAGCCCGACCTTGCCGAAGGTGCCGATGTTCAGCACCATGCCGTCGAGGCCGCCCATGGCGCGATGCGCCTCCTCGATCATGCGCACGACGTCGGCTTCCGACGTGACGTCCGTGGCGATCGCAAAAGCCTCGCCGCCTTCATCCGTGATGCGCTTGACGGTCTCTCCGGCCGAGGTGCGGTTGAGATCGGCGACCGCGACCTTCGCACCCTCGCGCGCGCAAAGGATGCTCATGGCGCGGCCGTTACCGATCGGATCGGTAGCGGCGTCGAACACGCGCTGTCCACCGCCGACGATAAGGATACGGCGGCCCTTCAGGCGGCCCCTTCCCGGCGCTTCGCCGAGCGATTCCGCGCTAGGCGGGCGAACGTAACGATCCGGCTTGATCTCGAAATTCTCGGCCATCCTGCCCGCCTACTTCTTGCCGCCGTCATAGACCTTCATGCCGGCCGCGGGATCGAGATCGGTTTCGGTCGCTTCGGTGAGGCGCGCCATCACCATGTAGAAGCCGAGCGCGACGATGGATTCCACGATCTCCTGGTCGCTGAAGTGACGGCGCATGCCTGCGAACGTAACTTCCGGAACGCGGACATTCTCGACCACCTCGCGACCAAATTTCAGCAAGGCGCGCTCGGCCTCGCTCAGCGCGGCAGCATCGTAGTCGCTGCGTTCCACCGCATCGATCTGCGCCTGCGTGCAGCCGACGCCGAGCGCGATCGGCACGTGCTGGCGCCACTCATAGGCGCCGCCTTCGAGTTGGGCGGCCTGGAGAATCAGCAGTTCGCGATTGACGGCGGAAAGCTTCTGCTTGTGCAGGATCGAGTTGCCGAGCCGCATCGCCGGGATCATGTTGGCCTCGGCATGGGCCATCATGCGAAAGATGTTGAGCTTGACCGGCATGCGGTCGAACGAGGCGCGGATGTCGCCGCTCGTCGTCTCCGGATCAATCAGGGGCAGCCTTGCCACGGTTCTCTCCCTTGGTTTTTCGTTTCTTGTTGTCGAAGGTCTCGCCATCCGCCGCGATCAGCGACAGGAAGAAGGCAAGATAGCGGTCGATCGCCTCGATCACCTTCGATCGTGGCGAGGGCGCGGCGCCCATTACATAGTGCTCGAGGCGGATGTAGATGAGACCGGCCGCGAACAGCCGCGCGGTCTCGCGCGGATCGGGCGTCTTGACCAGGCCGGCTAGCGCGAAGCCGCGGAAATAGTCCGTCATCAGGCTCTGCTCGCGCGCGTAAAAATGGTCGGCGAACTTGGCGCGGATGCCGGGCACGCGGTTGCGCTCGGCGGTGATGACCTTCTGGAACTGGTGCTCGCGCGGATCGGACCATTGCTCGACGAGATCAAGCGCGAATTGGCGGCAGAACGCGGCGGGCTGGCGCGCGAGCTGCTTGTAGCGCGGCTCTTCCAGCCGACTCGCCGAGCTGGCCGGGCCGTGCTCGCTGACGATCGCTTCCAGGATCGCGGCCTTGCCCGAGAAGTGATTGTAGAGGCTGCTCTCACGGATGCCGACGCGACGCGCCAGCTCGCGCATCGAGGCGCCGCCATAACCGCTCTGCGCGAACAGATTGAGCGCTTCGCTCAGGATGCGCTCGCGGGTCGTCGGCGCAGCCGTTTCCGCCGCGCTGGAGTTGTGGACAGCCATGCTGCTTGACTAACGAACGATCGTTCGCTAGTCAACCGTACGAACGATCGTTCGTTTTGCCAATGTGGCGGCAACGGTCGCGGCCCGCAAGCTTCACTGTGGGGCCTGTTCTCGCGTTTCAACTCCGCTCCCTAGAGAAGCGGGGAGCAAATTTGGGGAGACGACGTCATGGCGCGCTTTGCCCGCCTTCGCTTGGCTGCGGCCTGCATCCTCCTGCCGCTGATCGCAGCAGGCACCGTTCAGGCCCAAAGCGCAAAATACGATACCGGCGCCGACGACAAGACCATCAAGATCGGTACCACCGCGCCGCTGAGCGGCCCGGTCTCGGCCTTCGCCCAGATCGCGAAATCAGCGGAAGCCTATTTCCGCAAGGTGAACGACGAGGGCGGCGTCAACGGACGTCGCATCCAGATGATCATCGCGGACGATGCCTACAGCCCGCCGAAGACGGTGGAGCAGACGCGGCGGCTGGTCGAGAGTGAAGAGGTGCTGCTGATCTTCGGCGGCGTCGGCACGCCGACCAACAGCGCCGTGCACAAATATCTCAACGACCGCAAGGTGCCGCAGCTCTTCCTGGGGTCGGGCGCGGCGAAGTGGGACGATCCGAAGAATTTCCCCTGGACGGTCGGCTGGCAACCGACCTACCGCGACGAGGCGATCGCCTATGCCAAATACATCAAGGCGAGCCATGCGAACGCGAAGATCGGCGTGCTCTACCAGAACGACGATCTCGGCAAGGACTATCTGAAGGCGCTGGAGGAAGGGCTCGGCGGCGGCGATGCGATCGTGGCGCGCGCGGCCTACGAGACCTCGGCGCCGACCGTCGACACCCAGATCCTGCAACTGAAGACTGCGGGCTCTGACGTGGTGCTAGTCGCCGCGACGCCGAAGTTTGCGGCGCAAGCGATCCGCAAGATCGGCGAGATCGGATGGAAGCCTGTCACCATCATCTCCAACGTCTCGGCCTCGATCCGCGGCGTGCTGGAGCCGGCCGGGAAGGACAATTCCACCGGCGTCATCTCCAGCCAATATTTGAAGGACGCAACCGATCCGGCCTCGAAGGACGATGCCGGCTACAAGGAATGGCTTGCCTTCATGGACAAGTATCTGCCGGACGCGAACAAGAACGACTGGCTCAACGTCTATGGCTACACCATCGCGCAGACGCTGGTGACGGTGCTGAAAGCTGCCGGCAACGACCTCACGCGCGCCAACGTGATGAAGCAGGCGACGACCCTGAAAGACGTGCGCCTGCCGATGCTGATCAACGGCACCGCGGTCAACAACTCGCCCGAGCGCTATACGCCAATGACGAGCCTCCAGCTCATCCGCTTCGACGGCACGCGCTGGGTGCCGTTCGGCGACCTCTTGAAGAACTGATCCATGCGGCAGGTCAAGATCGGCAGCATGCGGGTCGATCTCGTCAGTGAGATCCCCGCCCTTGCCTTCGACAAGACCTGGCTGTTCGCCAACGTCACCGACGAGGTGATTGCGGAGAACCGGAGCTGGCTCGATCACCGCTATATCGAGCCGGAGACCGGCCGCTTCATCCTCAGCCACCACTCCTATCTGGTGCGCACGCCGCGCTGGACCGCTATCGTCGACACCTGCTGCGGCAATCACAAGCATCGGCCTCGCGTCCCGGCCTGGAACAATCTGAACCAGCCCTATCTCGAGAACCTGCAGGCACTGGGCGTCGCACCCGAAGAGGTTGACTTCGTGATGTGCACGCATTTGCATGTCGATCACGTTGGCTGGAACACGCGCCTCGTGGACGGCCGCTGGGTGCCGACCTTCCCCAGGGCACGCTATTTGATGGGGCGCGACGAGTACCGACATTTCGAGGCTGCGCACAATGCTGCGCCGAAGAGCCCGGTCAATCACGGCTCGTTCGAGGACTCAGTGCTGCCGGTGGTCGCAGCCGGCCTCGCCGAACTCGTCGAGACCGACCATCGCCTGTTCGATGATCGCGACGCTGCGCTGCGCTTCGCGCCGGCGCCGGGCCACACCGCCGGCAACATGCAGATCCACCTCAATGGCGGCCACGATCATGCGGTGATGTCGGGCGACGTGATCCATCATCCGATCCAGTGCGCCGCGCCGTGGCTGTCGAATGCCGCCGATGTCGATCCGGCCGCGGCGCTCGCAACGCGGGTGACGCTCCTCGAAGAGCTCGCGGATACGCCGAGCTATCTGCTCACCGGCCATTTTCCGGCGCCGACCGCGGGACGCGTGACCCGGCACGGCGACGCCTACAGATTTCGTTTCGAGGATTAGGGGGAGCCATCATGAAGCTGCGCATCGCCACACTCTCATTGCTCGCATTGCTGTCGGCAGCGGTGCCGGCACGGGCTGAAGATCCCGCCGCCTATCCCACGCACAAGATCAGGATGCTGCTTCCCTATGCGGCCGGCGGTGGCGGCGACGTGGTCGGCCGGCTCCTCGCCGACAAGATGGGCAAGTCGCTCGGACAGAGCATCTATATCGAGAACCACACGGGCGCTGCCGGCACGCTCGGCACGCAGATGGTCGCGACGTCGCCGAATGACGGCTACACCATCACTGTCGGCGGCATGACCACGCATGTGCTGGCGCCGGCGATCTATCCAAAACTGCCCTACGATTCGATCAAGGATTTCACGACGATCGGGCGCATCGGCACGTCCTCGATCATGCTGGTGGCGACCAAGGACTTTGCCGCCAATGACATCAAGGGCCTGATCGCGCGCGCCAAGAAGGGCCAGCCGATCCAGTACGGAAGCTGGGGCGTCGGCTCGACCGGGCAATTCTGTGCTGAAATCCTGATGCAGCAGACCGGCATCAAGATGGATCACGTACCGTTCAACGGCATCGCAAAACTTGCCGGCGACCTGCTGGGCGGCCACATCTCGCTTGCGACGCTCGACATGGCGACCGCGACGCCGCTGGTGAAAGACGGCTCGATCAAGGCCCTGGCCGCCTGCGGCGAGCGCTCACCGAGCCTGCCTGACGTGGCGACCTACAAGGAACAGGGCGTGGCTTTCGACCGCAACCTGGCCTGGGCGATGTATGCGCCAGCGGGTCTTGCTCCGCCGATCGCACAAAAACTGTCGGCTGCACTTAAAGAAGCGCTCGACGATGCCGAGGTGAAGCAGAAGCTGCTGGGGCTCGGCATCACGCCGCAATTCGTGCCGGGCGAGGAGCAACGCGACATCAACGCGCGTGACATCGCGGCCTGGAAGCAGGTTGCCAAGGACGCCGGGATCGAGGTCAAGTAAATCGAGGTCAAGTGATTAAGGTGACAAGAGGAGCGCGGGCATGAGTCGCATCTTCGGCGCGGTGCGCCAGAACGGATATGTGGTGCGGGACATCCATGCCGCGATGAAGCACTGGATCGACGTGATGGGCGTCGGGCCCTGGTACTACATGGACCGCGTCAAGACCGACTGGTTCCGCCATCGCGGCCAAAACTCCGCCGTCGAGATGAGCATTGCGCTTGCCAATTCCGGCGATCTCCAGATCGAGCTGATCCAGCAGCGCAACGACGCGCCATCGTTGTACAGGGAGTTCCTCGATGCAGGGCACGAGGGCCTGCAGCATATGTCCTACTGGAGCCACGACTACCAGTCGCTCTACGACAAGGCGCTTGGGCTTGGCTACAAGGTCGGTCACGAAGGCCAGATCGGCGGCGACAAGGGACGCTTTGCCTATTTCGACACGCAGGCCCATCCGGGCACTGTAATCGAGATCTCCGATATCAGCGGCACCAAGGGGCCATTCTTCGAGCGCGTCAGACAAGCGGCGATGAACTGGGACGGCACGCGGCCGATCCGCGAGGTCGGTGGCGGTAAATCGTAGGGTCTGTCGCATCGCCTGGACAAGTCACGCCGTTCAGGGACGGCCGATCCGTGATAGCGTGCCCTGTCCTGCCCCAGGGTTCAGCGAGGCAAGCATGTCCGCGACTGACAAGGTCTTCGCCGGTTCGGTTCCGAAACTCTACGACGAGTATCTCGTCCCGCTGATC
Organism: Bradyrhizobium sp. NAS80.1; assembly: GCF_001908205.1. Classification (GTDB taxonomy): domain Bacteria; phylum Pseudomonadota; class Alphaproteobacteria; order Rhizobiales; family Xanthobacteraceae; genus Bradyrhizobium. Next base: position 60,310 of record NZ_LGHL01000123.1, on the reverse strand, counting down.
TTCTCCGCCTATGCCGACGACATCGCCAGGCGCGTAGCAGCTCTGTCTCCCTCGGTCCTGCTCGAAATCGCGGCAGGCACCGGCGCCGTCACGCGAGCCGTGGCGGCGGTGCTGCCACCACGCGTCCGCTATGTTGCGACCGACCTCAACGAGCCGATGCTCGCCGTCGCGATGCAGCGTCAGGGCGAAGATCCGCGTATTTCCTGGCGTCAGGCGGATGCGTTGGCCCTGCCCTTCGACGACGCCGCGTTCGACGTCGTCTGCTGCCAGTTCGGCGCCATGTTCTTTCCGGATCGGACCAAGGGCTACGCGGAGGCGAAGCGGGTCTTGAAGCCGAATGGCACATACCTGTTCAGTGTCTGGGACCGTATCGAAGACAACGTGTTCGCGGAGGACGCGACGGTCACGCTCGGCAAGATGTTTCCCGACGATCCGCCCCTATTCATGGCGCGGACGCCGCACGGCTATCACGACAAGGCCGTCATCAAGGCAGATCTCGAACGCGCAGGCTTCACCGACATATCAATCGAAACGCGATCCACAATGAGCCGCGCGCCGTCAGCGGAATACGTGGCGATCGCGTACTGTCAGGGAACGCCGCTGCGCGGCGAGATCGAGGCCAGGGATGCGAGCAAGCTTCAGGCCGCGACGGACGCCGTTGCCGAGGCCATCCGGATGCGCCACGGATCGGGGCCTGTCGAAGCCGGGATTCAGGCCCTGGTGATCACGGCGCGCCCGTCGTAGCGCGCCTCGACCTGACGCGCGAGCCGCGCCCTACTGCCAAAAGCCCCGCTGCATCGGCTGCGCCGGCTGATAATACTGATACTGGCCGCGCTGGCGCGGATTGACCGGCTGCGGGTACGGATTGACCGGCTGCGGGTATGGATTGCGCTGCTGGAAGAAGAAGAAGGAGCCATTGCCGCCATTATCCCAGCTGTCCTCGCTCGCCATCGCCATCGGCGGCGCGGTCGGCTTGCGGGTGATGAAGCCGCCTTGCGGATGATTGCTCAGCACCGCGACGAACTCGGTCCGGTAGTTGGTCTCGCTGCTCAGCGGCTCGTCCGAGATGATGATCGACGAGCGCGGCAATGCGGTCGGCGCGATGCGGTCGAGAACTTCCTGCGGGAAGGTGATGCGGTCGAGCGCGTTCTTGGCGTTGTCGCCGTCGTCGATCGTGACCACGCTCCAGCGCAGGCCTGCATCGTTCTTCGCCATCGCCGTGAAGATATGCGTACCGAGCGGCTGGTCGGGATTACGAATCGTGACGGGGACCTCGATGCTGGTGTCGAACACCTCGCCGCCGCCGTCCGGCGCCGGCTTGTGCGTGTTTCGCCGCACGTAAAGCTTCTGAGTCGCGCGGCTGATGTAGACCGAGACCGGCTCGAGCGCGAGCTTTGCGTCGGTCGCAGCCTTCACGGCATCGGTCTTCTTGGCCGCAGCTACCTTGGCGGCCTCCTTGGTGGCGGCGACGGCGTCGCGCTTCGGCTGTGCGGCGGCCTTGGCGGCATCGAGCTGCGTTGCGGAATCGGCGGCCTTGGTGGCGGCCTTCTGCTTCAGCTCCTCGGCCTTCGCCCGCGCCTCATCGGTCTTTGCGGCCGCGAGCGTCTTGTCGGCAAAAGCGAGTTCGGCGTCGGCGCGGGTCTTCTGCTGCTCCAGCTTGCGCAGCGACGCCGGGAGCGAGGCCGCCTCCTTCGCAGCCACCGCGGCGGCCTTCTTGGCTTCGTCGGCGGCCTGGGTCGCCTCCTCGGCCTCGGCGGAAAGCTTGTCGGCACGGGCCGGCACCGCCGCAATGGCTTCGCGCTTCGGCACGAACAGCGAGGGGTGGGAGAAATCGACCGGGGCCGCGTCGTTCGGCGAGATGATCACGCGCATGCCGATCTGCGTCTTGTCGAACAGGCCCTCCGCAAAGCCGAAGGGCATCCGCACGCAACCGTGCGAGGCGGCATAGCCGGGCAGCGGCCCGCCATGCAGCGCGATGCCGTTCCAGGTGATGCGCTGCATGTTCGGCATCCAGGCATCGTCATACATGGTCGAGTGGTGGTCCTTGTCCTTCTCGATGATTGCGAAGACGCCAGCCGGCGTCTCGCGCCCCGTGGTGCCGGTCGACACCGGCGCGCGGAGAATCCAGCCGTCGGCGTCGTAGAAGGTGACCCGCTGGCTCTTGATCGACACGATCGCCATGATCGGCTCGCCGGCCTCGCGCGGCGCCACCGCCTCGGCAGGCTGGCGCGCCTGCTTGGCCGCTTCGGCGCTTGCGGTCAGCGCCGTCAGGGCGACCACCGCCGCGAGCGCGACAACTCCGGGAGGCCACCAACGCCGCATCGCCGTGGTGGATTGCGTCGTCGTCATCAGGTCTTTCATACCATTCCCCGGTCCGGTACCAGTCCGCGCCTTCAGTCGGTCAGATTGCGATCTCAGGATTAAGAAATCGCAGCCACCTTACGTTCCCTATTGGGCGATTTTCGGCACGTTCCGGCAGACAAATCTCTCATATACGACGGCTCGCGCAGGCGGAAGGCGGCTAAGGGTCGGGGCTGGCCCGAGGCTGGCGGCGCACAGCTGCGGCAGAATGTCCAGTTAGTGGGTCTGACGCCCGACCAGGCGCGTCATTGCAGCGCCGAAGGCGCCGAACAGCGCAAAGACCATGAGTGGCAGGGCGCGCGAGGCGGCTTCCCCGACCGGTTCATGCTCCCTGACCACCAGCACAAGGAACACCGTTAGGCTGAGAAGCACGCAGATAAGCGCTGCAGCGACACCCAGCTTGCGCAACACAAAGGCAAGATCGGCCGTGGTCATGAACTGATCCGGGCGTTGACCAACCGAGCCCATGCTAGGCCCGCCCCGGCGCAGCAGAATGTGACCGGCATCACAGAGAACGTCACGCGCCCGTCATGTTGGACATCGCCTGAACAAGCGCGGTCCGCAATTTCGGTTCCTTAACGGCGCTACGACGCGACGCCAACCGCCTTGCTGTCGACAGCCGCCTGGATTTCGGACTCGCTCAGGCCGGCCTCGCGCAGCACTTCACGTGAATGCTCGCCGAGGCGCGGCGCCATACGGTGGATGCCCGCCGGGCTTTCGGAGAATTTTGTCGCGGGACGCGCCTGCCTGATACGTCCTTCCGAGGGATGATCGATATCTGCAAACAGCCCGACGGCGGCGAGATGCGGCTGCTCACCGATCTCGGTGAGCCGGGCGAAAGCGGTGTGTGGCACGTCCAGCCGCAGCAACAACTCCTCCCACTCCACCGTGGTGCGGGTCGGCCCGATCTCGCTCATGCGGTCGTAGATCCGGTCGATGTTCTGCGAACGCTGCACAGGATCGCGCACGCCGAGTTCCTCGATCAACTCGGGGCGGCCAACGGCTTCGAAGAAGGCGCACCAGTTGTCCCCGGAATAAGGCAGCATCGTCAGCCAGCCGTCTTTCGTCTGCACCGGACGCCGCTCTTTCATCCGCTTGTAGCCGGTCGGGCCGATCGGCGGATCGAAAGCGTGCCCACCCAGCATCTCGATGCTGTTGAAGCCGGCGATCGTTTCCAGCATCGGCACTTCGACCATCTGGCCCTGCCCGGTGCGCTCGCGCCGGAACAGGGCCGCGGACACCGCGCCGACCATTGCCAGCGCACAGATCTTGTCGCCGACGAGGCTCGGGATGAACTCCGGCTCCTCGTCCGATCCGATCGACGACGCGAGGCCCGACGCCGCCTGGATGATCTCGTCAAATGCGGGCCGCGCCGCCCACGGTCCGTCCTGGCCGAAGCCGGTCGCCGCGGCGTAGATCAAACGCGGGTTGAGCTTCGCGCAGGCGTCATAGCCGAAGCCGAGCCGCGCCATCGCTGCCGGACGCACATTGGTGACGAGCGCATCGACTGTCGGGATCAATCGCGCCAGCGCGGCTTTGCCGTCCGGGTGCTTCAGATCGAGCGCGAGACTGCGCTTGTTGCGGTTGACCGCCATGAACTGGCCGCTCATGCCGCGGTTTCGGAACACGCCGGTGTAGCGCCAGGTATCGCCCGCGGGCGGCTCGACCTTGATGACATCAGCGCCCCAGTCTCCGAGCATCTGCGCGGCATAGGGACCAAACAGCACACTCGTCAGATCGAGAACGCGAATGCCGCTGAGGGGACCGGTCGGTGTCATCATCTCTTCACGGGGGCTGGAGGAAGCGATCACTGCGGGGCAAGGCAAGTCGGCAAGACAGGTAGACAAGACAAACGGGCAAGGCTGGTGCCCTGCCCGCCCGTCACGATGCATCGATACTATTCGCCGATAACGTCGCCGAACAGCTCCCACGACTTTCCGTTGAAGCGCGCCATCTGCAACTGCCGGATCGGCGTGGCCTGCTCGGCCGAGGTGTTGAGCTTGATGCCCGGCAGCAGCATCGGCAGTTCGACGTCCTTGAAGGACTGCGTCTGCTTCATCAGATTTGCCCGCGTGAGATCGTTGCCGGCGCGTTGCAGCACCAGCTCCATCATCTGCGCCATAGTGTAGCCGGTGACATTGAAGATGTCGGCCGGATCCGCGCCCGAATTGTAGGTCTTCATCCACTCGCGCCAGGCCTTCATGCCGGGATCATCGGCCCAGCGCGGATCGCCGGGATCCTTCTGAAACGCGCCGGTGACAATGCCGACGGAATTGTCGAGACCGGCCGGCGTCAGCACGGAGCCGACGGAATTGGAGACGGCCGGAAGGATGATCTGCGGCTTCCAGCCGAGCTCCGCAACTTTCTTGATCGCCTGCGCCGCGAATTTCGGCGTGCACTCGTTGAAAATAACGTCTGCGCCGGCGGCCTTGAACTTGACGATCTGGGAGTCGACGGTCGGATCCGACGTCTCATAGACGGCCTCCGACACAATCTGGTTGACGTGCTCGCCGAGTCCCTCCATGAAGCCGGCGAGATAGTCGCGCCCCGGATCCTCGTTCGGCGTGATGACGGCGATCTTGGCGTCCGGCTTGTTCGCCAAAATCCACTTGGCGTAGATCCTCCCCTCGGTCCTGTAGGTCGGCTGCGAGCCGGTGGTCCAGGGGAAATGCTGCGAATCGTTCCAGCGGCTGGCACCGCTCGACGGGAACAGCTGCGGGATCTTCTTGGCATTGAGGTATTTCTGCGCGGCGATGTTCGGGCCGGTCCCGAGCATCGAGAACATCGCGAACACCTCGTCACTCTCGGCGAGGCGCCGCACCTGCTCCACCGTCTTCGCCGGCGAATAGGCGTCGTCCATGCTGAGGAGTTCGACCTTGCGGCCGTTGATGCCGCCCTTGTCGTTGAGCATCTTGAAATAGGCGATCTCGGCACGGCCGATCGCCGAATAAGCGGAGGCCGGTCCCGAATAGGGCATGGTCTGCCCGAGCTTGATCGTCGTATCGGTCGCGCCCGTATCGTAGTTTCCGGCTACAGCCGCCGAAGCAGCTCCCAGGACTGCGAACAGAGCGACAGCTCCACGAACCAGTCCGCGTTTATTTCCTGGCATCCTCGGGATCTCCTTCACAGGCAGGAGGCATCGACGCGCGCGCGCTCACAGGCCGCCGTCGGCGTCCTCCACTGTTTTCTTGGTTATCGTCAGCCGCATCGATCGCGATGCCAGCGATTGCGACGATACCCCGATTATACAGCGTGAGATGTAGCGGAGAATTCAGATGCGTATGCGCATCTTGCAGCCGTTCTATTTTGCGCGTTCGTCACGCGGAATGTGAGCGTCACACCTCGAGCCACTCCTGGCGCACGGCGGCATTCGCCTTGAGCTCGTCCGGCGTGCCTTCGAACACGACGCGGCCGTGTCCCATGATGTAGACGCGCTTCGAAATCCGCATCGCGATCGACAGCTTCTGCTCGACCAGCAGAATGGCGACACCGGCCTCTGCGATACGCGCGATGAGATCGCCAACCTGCTGCACGATCAGCGGCGCGAGACCTTCGGTCGGCTCGTCGATCATGATGAGATCGGGATCGCCCATCAGCGTCCGGCACGTCGTGAGCATCTGCTTCTCGCCGCCGGACAGCACGCCCGCGGGCGTGTCGGCGCGGGCGGCAAGATTGGGGAACATGTCGAGCATGTCCTGGAGCCGCCATTTGCCGGGACGGCGCGTATCCTTGATCCCGAGCACAAGGTTCTGACGAACCGTCAGGCTCGGAAAGATGTCGCGATGCTCGGGAACATAGCCGAGGCCGAGGCGCGCGATCTTGTAGCTGGGAAGACCGGCGATGTCCTTGCCCTTGAAGCGGATCGTGCCTTGCGGGGCGACCTCGCCCATGATCGCCTTGACCGTGGTGGAGCGACCGACACCATTGCGGCCGAGCAGGCTCACGACCTCGCCTGCGGCGACATCGAGGTCGACGCCCTGGAGAATGTGGCTCTTGCCGTAATAGGCGTGGAGATCCCTGACCTCGAGCATCAGTGCGCTTCCTCGCCGAGATAGGCTTCCTTGACCTTTGGATCGCGCCGGATTTCTTCCGGAGTGCCCGATGCGATGATATGGCCGTAGACCAGCACCGAGATGCGGTCGGCAAGGCCAAACACGACGCTCATGTCGTGCTCGACGATCACCAGCGTCTTTTCCTCGGTCAATCGGCGGATCAGCGATACTGCGCGGTCGGTTTCGGCGTGGCTCATGCCGGCGGTCGGTTCATCCAGCATGACGACGGTGGCGCCGCTCGCGATGGTGATTCCGATCTCGAGCTCGCGCTGCTCGGCATAAGTGAGCAACCCGGCAGGAACGTCGCGCCGGTGCGTGAGATGGATGTCGTCCAGGATTTGCGCCGTCCGCTCACGCACTTCGGGCAGACTGTCGACGTTCTTCCAGAACGCATAGCGGTGACCCGTTGCCCACAGCACGGCGCAGCGGACATTTTCCCAGACCGTCATACGCGCAAACACGTTGGTGACCTGGAACGAGCGCGACAGGCCGCGCCGGTTGATCTCGAACGGCCGCAAGCCGGAGATCAAATCGCCGTTCAGCTTCACCTCGCCCGAGGTTGGCTTGATGTGGCCACTGATCAAATTGAACGTCGTGGACTTACCGGCTCCGTTCGGACCGATAATGGCGTGCCGCTCGCCTTTCGCGACGCTGAGATTCAGATCGCGGATGATGCCGACATTGCCAAAGCGCTTTTCGACAGCGCGGACTTCGATCGCTGCGGTCATGCCAGATACCCCCGGTCACGGGCGACCGTCGCAGCCCTGTCCCAGGCGTCCGCGATCCGCCGCCAGGTCAATCGCGCGACAAGGAAGCCGCCGACCAGCAGAACAGCAGCGGCGATCCATGTCACCCGCGAGGCCGGATTGAAGGCGATGCCGAACAGGTTGATGGCATCGCCGCCGGAATAGCGCGCGATGATCTCGATGGTCAGGATCACGCCGCAGGCGAGCGCCACGGTCGGTACGATGGCCACGAGATAGGACGGAATCACGGTCCACAGCGTTCCGGCGCGAACCAGCGGCCGGTGCATCATCACCAAGCCGGCGATGCCGCCGGGCGCGAACATCACGATGCCGATGAAAATGATGCCGAAATAGAGCTGCCAGACACTGGTGACGTTGGTCAGCCCGAGCTGGAGATAGGTCACCAGGATCGCACCGAGGATCGGCCCGAAGAAATAGGCGGTGCCGCCGATGAAGGTCGCGAACAGCACGAGGCCTGACTGGATCGCGCCAAGATAAGCGGAGTTTGCGATCTCGAAATTGATCGCGGCGAGACTACCGGCAACGCCGGCAAAAAAACCGGCAAAGCAGAAAGCGAGGTAGCGAACGACGTGAGGATCGTAGCCGATGAACTGGACGCGTTCGGGATTGTCTCGGACTGCGTTGCTGATCCGTCCCAGCGGGGTTCGCGTCAATGCGTACATCGCGATCGCCGACAGCACCAGCCAGAACGCGATCAGGTAGTAGACCTGGAGCTGCGGCCCGAACGACCAGCCGAGCATCTTTGGCAAGGCCGTGCGGTCGGTTGTGATGCCGGCTTCGCCGCCGAACACCGAGCGCAGGATCAGCGAGGACGACGCCACCAGCTCGCCGATGCCGAGCGAGATCATCGCGAACACGGTGCCGGCGCGCTTGGTCATCACCCAGCCGATGATGATTGCGAAGACGAGGCCACCCAGCCCGCCGAACAACGGGATGAAGGGAAGCGGGATCGGCCAGCCATGTGACACCACCGCATTCATCATGTGGCAGGCGGCGAAGCCGCCAAGGCCGTAGTGTACGGCATGACCAAACGACAGCAGGCCGGTCTGGCCGAGCAGGATGTTGTAGGACAGCGCGAAGACGATCGCGATGCCGATCAGGCTGAAGGATGTCAGCGAGCCGCCCGACGAGAAGACCAGCGGCAGGACGATCAGCACGGCGATACCGATCAGCCAGACGCCGTAGAAGCGCAGGCTTCCGCCGGCTTGGTCTGCCGCCGCCTTGGATGTCGAAGTCGAAACCGTGGTCATGATTCGCGCGTCCCCATCAGGCCCATGGGGCGTACGATCAGAATGACCACCAGCAGAAGATAAGGCACTATCGGCGCGACCTGAGCGATCGTGACGTTCCAGATGTCGGTGAGAACGGACGGCCCCGCCGACGGATCGAGCGGTCCGAAGGCACTCGCCAACGACCCGTTCAGCGCCACCGCGAAGGTCTGCACCAGGCCGATGACCAGCGAGGCGACGAAGGCGCCGGGCAAGGAGCCAAGGCCGCCAAACACGATGACCACGAACAGGATCGGTCCGAGCGCCGCAGCCATGTCGGACTGCGTCACCAAAGCGGGGCCGGCAATGACGCCGGCAAGACCGGCCAGCGCGCTGCCGACGCCGAACACCACCATGAACACGCGCCCGACATTGTGGCCGAGATGCCCGACCATGTGGGGATGCGTCAGCGCCGCCTGCACGATGAGGCCGACGCGGGTGCGCTTGAGCACGAGCAGGAGCGCTATGAAGATTACGACCGACACGACCAGCATGAAGATCTTGTACGCGGGATAGTTGGTCGAGAACACGGTGAAGGCCGGGAAGTCGAGCAGCGTCGGCACGCGGTAATCGACCGGGCTCTTGCCCCAGATCATCGACACGATTTCTTCGATCGCAAAAGCCAAACCAAAGGTCAGCAGCAACTCCGCGACATGGCCGTGCTTGTGGGTGTTGCGCAGGCCGTAGCGCTCCACCGCCATGCCGATGGCGCCCACCAGCAGCGGCGCGAGCACCAGCGCCGGCCAGAAGCCGATCCACTTCGTGAGCTGGAAGCCGAAGAACGCGCCGAGCATGTAGAAGCTGGCATGGGCGAAGTTGAGCACGCCCATCATGCTGAAGATGACGGTGAGCCCGCTCGACAGCAGGAAGAGCAGCATGCCGAACAGCACGCCGTTCAGGGTCGAAATGACAATGAGTTCAAGCACAGCGCACTCATCTCTATCCGGAGCCTGATGGCCCCGGCGAACATCGCCCAATCAAACGCATTCCGGCCGCCGCCTTCCCGCAACCGATGGCGGCCGCGGGAAGGCGACGTGCTTCGTGATTACGGCCGCACCATCTTGCAGGTCGTGGAGACCATGGCCTGCGGCGTGTCGACCTTGGAGACCAGATGCCAGCCCCAACCGGTGTTCTCCTCGTCGAACGGCTCGTTCGCGGCGAGCTTGCCGAAGGAGGAAATATAGATCGGCTGGAAGAACTGGTGGTCGTCCTTGCGCATGAAGCCCTGGCCGCCGTCGAGGACCTCGAACTTCAGGTCCTCGAGCGCCGCCGCGACCTTCACCGGATCGATCGAGTTGGCCTTCTCGGCCGCCGCCTTGAACATGCGCATCTCGTTGACCGCGCGCGGATACCAGAGCGACATGTTGACCTTGGCGCGGAAGCCCTTCTCGAAGTCCATCGCGGCCTGGTTGCCCGAATTGGCGAAGCCTTCGGTGATCTGGAAGACCTGGTGGTCGAGACCAGTCTGCTTGATCGCGGTCGGGCCGCCGGCGCCGCCGGCATAATAAGTGTACCAGTTGACCTTCAGACCGGCATCGGCAGCGGCCTTGAGCAGCAGCGCGATGTCCTGGCCCCAATTGCCGGTAACGACGCTGTCCGCGCCGGAGGCCTTGATCTTGGCGATGTAGGGCGAGAAGTCAGTGACCTTCAGCAGCGGATGCAGTTCGTCGCCGACGATCTGGATGTCAGGACGCTTCGCGCCCAGCATCTTGCGCGCATCGGTGCGCACCGACTGGCCGAACGAATAGTCCTGGTTGATCAGGTACACCTTTTTGATCGACGGGGTGTCCTTCATGTAGCTGGTGAGCGCTTCCATCTTGATGTCGGAGCTGGCGTCCCAGCGGAAATGCCAATAGCTGCACTTCTCGTTGGTCATGCTCGGATCGACGGCAGCGTAGTTGAAGTACAGAACTTCCTTGCCGGGATTGCGCGTGTTGTTCTTGGTGACGAAGTCCGAGAGCGCCGCGCCGACGGACGAGCCGTTGCCCTGCGTGATGTAGTGGACCCCGGCGTCGATTGCCTTCTGGGCCTGCACCAGGCTCTCTTGCGGATTGGTCTTGTTGTCGAGGGGAACGATCTCGACCTTGTGACCGAGGATGCCGCCCTTGGCGTTGAGCTCGTCGGCCAGATACTGGAACGTCTTCAGACCACCCTCGCCGACGCTGGCGCCGCCGCCGGAGAGCGGATCTATGTAGCCGATCTTGACTGTATCCTCGGCCGACGCCGCATGACCGAGCATCGGGGCGATCACGGCAATGGCCAAAGTAAGCTTGCGCATTATTTCGTTTCCTCGCTGACTATCGACTTTAGTCGATGGGCTTTTTTGCGCATGTTGCGGCGCAATTTCGGGCCCCAATGAGCAGAACGAACTTTGATTTTCAAGCTCAACAGGACATGGCTCGGGCTGCCGCTATGAAATGTGAAGGCGGTCGCCTGTCTGTGCCGCAAAGTTTTCCGCCTCGTGAAATGGAACGCTAGCGGGAACCGCCTCTGGACTACGATGGTAGGGACGGCGCGGCGGTGCTTCGTCAGCCGGCCTTATACGCCCAGCGCCTTCCGGTTGAACGTCCTCAGGGCGCGCAGCGACAAGGTCCGGACATTCGCGACGTTGAGGAGCCACGCCGCGGCGGCGTAGGCAGCGCCGCCTGCGAGGCTGACGATGATGAGCGCGACGAGGCCGGTGCCGTTGACTTGCGACCGCGCAGCGAGGATCGCAGCCGCCATCGCCGCGGCGGAGACGGCAACGCCGGCGAGGCGGTTGAAGTCGAACGGCACGGGATGGGCGCGGTGCATCAGGACGACCGCGACGACGAAGCCGATCGCCTCGGTCGCGACCGTCGCCAGCGCCGCACCGTAAAGGCCATGGCTTGCGACCAGCGCGAACATCAGCGCCACGCTCAGGACGAGCGTGAGGAACGACTGCGCGGCCAACATGAAGGGCCGCTCGGCGAGCTGAAAGCTGAGTTGTACATAGAACTGGTTGGCGATGCCGAAAAAGCGGGCGACCACCAGGGTCGGCAGCAGCGCCGACACGCCGGCGCGGAAGTCCACGCCGACCAGCGTGCCCGCGACCTGGTCCGCCGCAAGCGCAAGCCAGACCGCGACGGGCGTCACGGTGACGAGCAACAGTTCGAGGCTTTCGGTTAGGCGCTCCCGCGTCAATGCCGTGTTCTTCTCCGGCAGCGTCCGGAATACCAGAGGCACGGTGGCCGAGGCAACACTTGCGGCGATCATGACCATGAACTGGCGCGGCAGATCGGCGACGACGCCGAAGATGCCGGCCGCGTCCTTGCCGAGCATCCACGCGACGATGAGCCGATCGCAAGTCGAGTAGAGCGCGACGGAAAGTCCAGCCAGCGTCAGCGGGAGGCCATAGCGCGCCAGCTGCACAAACTGGCTGCGCTGAAAGCGCGCGATCCTGGTGCGGTCACCGACCAGATTGAGAATGATGCCGGTCAGCGAGCCCATGCCGAATGCCGCGAGCAGACCCATGCCGCCCCAGCCGAGCCATATGCCGAGCAGCCCGAAGCCAACGCTCGACACACTGCGCACGATCGCGATGGCCGCGAAGCGGTAGGGCCGCAGCTTGGCGCGTTCGAACTCCTGGCCGACATCGACCGCATTGGCCATGATCGCGACGAACATGCTGGCAAGCAGCAGCTCGACGCTGACATCGTTGCGAAACAGGACAACGAGTGGAGCCGTGGCACAGAGGACGGCGACCGTGAGCGCGAAAGCGACTATCGCCGTGCCACGAAAGTCCACCTCCGCCGACATCGCCTGATAGCGCGACACCGACAGCTTGATCCAGGCGAAGAAGACCGCGCCCAGGATGCCGGCAAGGCTGAGGCCGACGACATAGACGCCGTACTCCGCCGGCGTCAGCAGCCTTGTGTAGGCGGTGACCGCGAAGAAGCCCACCGCCGCAGGCAGGATGTAGGCCATGAGGTAAATCGAGAAATGGCGGTTCAGCATGCGAGCACGGGACCAGTGGCGGTCTTGCGGTTTGGGCGGCCGTTCATCAGTCGGCCATTAATCAGTTGGTCATGGCGTGGCCATCGGACTGCGGCGCAGCATCCTCGAAGATAGTCACATAAGTCTGCAGATCGGACGTCGAATGGCGCGGAGAAGCCGGTTTCACGCGTTAGCGTTAAATTTGCCCTACACTGACGAAGCTATCGGGCTTGGGTTAACCCAACCGTCGGAAAGCACGGCGTGGCACGGCGCCGCTTGGTACGATCACGCGTTGGTTCCGGAAGGAATGCCGCCACGTGATCAGGCTCGACAGACGCGAATTTCTCCTTGGCAGCGCCGCGACGCTCGCGGCAGCTGTACCTGAGTCCGCAACGCCAGCGTCACGATTTTCTCAGCGCCGTCCCGGCTACGGTGCTGCGACCAACCTCTGGAACCTGCAAGCCGATCCAAGGTTCGGCGAAGCCATCAGCACCTATTGCACTCAGGTGGTGCCGGAGGTCGAGCTGAAATGGCCCATGCTGCGGCCAGACGCGCACACCTTCGCCTTCGAACGCGCCGACGCGATCCTGGATTTTGCCCGACAGAACGAGCTGGCGATGCGCGGGCATGCGCTCGCCTGGTATCATGACATTCCGGACTGGACCAGGCAGATCAAGGATGCGAAAGGCGTCGAGCGCGCGTTCGTCGATCACATCGCGACCGTCGTCTCCTATTACAAAGACAAGCTGACGTCGTGGGACGTCGTCAACGAGCCGATCCCGGACAATCCGAAGAGCCTCACCGACAGGCGGGATTCGTTCTGGTCGCAGAATCTGGGCAACCACTGGATCCCCCTCGCCTTCCGAACGGCGGCTGCGGCGGATCCATTCGTGAAGCTCGCGATCAACGAATACGACATCGAACAGGCCAAGGACTCGTTCATCGCCAAGCGCGCCGCCTTCCGCAACCTCATCATGGACCTGCTCGACCAGGGCGTCCCGCTCCACGCCGTGGGCCTCCAGTCGCATCTGCATGTCGAGCTCGAGATCGACACGCACGGGCTGGCCGAATTCGTCACTGAGCTCCGCTCCTGGGGTCTGGAGGTGCTCATCACCGAGCTCGACGTCGACGATCAGAAGCTGAGAGGCGATCCGGCCCAGCGCGACGCCATCGTCGCCAAGCGCGTCGATGATCTCTTGACCGCGATCTCGACCAGCGGACCGGTACGCTCGATCCTGACCTGGGGCATCTCGGATCGCCATAGCTGGATAAACAGCACCTTCGCCCGCAAGGACAAGCAGCCAAACCGCCCCTTGCCGCTCGATGCCGAGTTCAAGCCAAAGCCCTTCATGGACGTCATTACGAAGTTCACGAAGGACGTTTGACGGGAAGAAGCACGAGAGCCATTTCCGTTCCGATTGAATCGGAACGGGGTTTAGATTCTTGTTGGCGCGATTTCTTTCATCGCATCGGCCTGTACACGGACGGGCGCGTCCCCTCCCAGCTCATTGACCAGCTGCAACGCCTGCTTCAGGTCCGGCGTGAGGAAACCCTCGTCGAACTTGCCGACGATCGGCACGAGCAGGAGGCTGGCATGCTCGCGCTTGCCAGCCTCATGCAACAGGCGCGCGAGGCTCACGGCGGTGCGCAGCTCCCAGGACAACGCGCCCTGTTTGCGCGCGACCTCCAGTGACTGGCCGAACAGGTCCTCGGCCTCATGCACCGACCCCGGGTCGCCGTCCGCTAGCGTGATCTCGCCTTGCAGGCGATAGACCTCGGCGAGGTAGGAGTGATCGCCGGTTCGTCTGGCGATCGCGAGCGCGCCGTCCAGCGCGCGCAAGGCCGCATCGCGCATCCCGACCTTGGCATAGGCTTCCGCGAGCAGGCAGCGGAACCAGCAGCCGGCAAGCCAGGAATCCATCGCCTCGTATTCGTCGAGGCCAAAGCGCATCTGGCTCAGACCTTCATCGGCCTCACCGAGCTGGGCCAGCGCCCAGCCGCGCAGGATCGCTGCCTGCTGCTTCCAGTGCAGGAAATTGTGCTCGGTGGCGATGATCATGGCGCGGTTGGCGTGATCGCGCGTGCCCTCGACGTCACGCAGATGCTGGCAGAGATAGGCGCCGAACATGAGCGCGAAGGCCAGCGTGAAGGGGTGGCGGATCTTCTCGGCATTCGCGATCGCCTGCTCGCTATGCTGGCGCGCCGCGTCGGGCCGACCAAGGAACCACAGGAGGTAGCCGAGATAGGACAGCGAGACGACGCCGGGATCGATACCGTGGCGCTCCATCAAATCGGAGTGCAGGTCGGGGCTGTAGAGGTTGATGCAGCGATGCAGATGATGCTGCGCGGCGGCAAAGCGGCCGCGATAAAGCATGGTCATCGCGATCGAGCGGTGCGCCTCGATCAGATAGCCGGTCTGCTGCGCCGGCTGGGTCTGCTCGTTCAGCCGTTCGCGCTTGGCGAACTTCAACAGCTCGACGCTGAGATCGTGCGCGCGGGTGAGATCGGCGCGAATGAAATGACACACCCACAGCCCGCGGGTGGCGGCGAAGACCTTCTCGTCGTCATTGAGCTGCTGACCGAGCTCGAGCGCGCGGATGTAGTTCTCCTCGACCTCCTGTACCGCGTAGCCCTTGGCGGCGATCAGCGCATTGCCGAGCGCGATGCGCAACTCGAGCTCCCTCTCGTCGGCACCTTGCATGCGCGCATGGGCCTGGACGACGCCGAGGCCCCGACGCAGATGGCCGATCGCCTCGAGATTGGCGCCGCTCCTGGCCGCCTGCTTGCCGGCCTTGAGCCAGAAACTTGCGGCGCCCTCGCTCTGGCCGGATTCGGTCAGATGATGGGCGAGCAGCTCCGGCTCGCGGTCGGTCTTCTCCGGATACATCTCGGCGAGCACCTGTGCGATGCGCGCATGCAGCTTGCGCCGCTCGCTGTGCAACAAGCTCGCATGCGCGGCATTCTGAATCATCACGTGCTTGAAGGAGTAGAGCGCATCCGGCGGATGACCGCGGCGCATGATCAGCCCCGCTTCCTCCAGATGATTGAGCGCGGCCTCGATCTGCTCTGCCGGCGTGTTGGCGACCGCGTGCAGCGTCTCGTAGGAGAACTCGCGGCCGATGGTGGCGCCGATCTGCGCGATCCGCTTGAACGGCCCCATCCGGTCCAGCCGCGCCATCAGCGAGTCCGTCAGGGTCGCCGGGATCGCGAGCTGCCGCCATGGGCCCGACAGCACGTAGCGCCCGTGGCGCTCGGTCAGCAGGTTGGATTCGAGAACGGTCTTGGTGAGCTCTTCCAGGAACAGCGGTACGCCGTCGGTCTTGACGATGATCTCCTCGACGACCTCCTTGGGCAGCTCTCTCCCGGCGACGCGCTCGACGAGCGTCGTGCGCAAATGACGGCTCAGGCGGTTCAACACCACGGTGGTGATGTGCGAATGCGCATTCCAGCTCGGCTGGAATTCGGAGCGCGCGGTGATGATGAGCAGGATCGGCCGATTCTGCACCCGGTCGACCAGCAGGTCGATGACCTCACGGGAGGTCGGGTCGATCCAGTGCAAATCCTCGAATGCGATCACCAGCGGCATCTCGCGCGCGAGGCCGAGAAAATGATTGACCAGCGCAGAGACCGTCGCCTCCTTCTGCTGCTGCGGCGACAGCTCGAGCGGCGGATAACGGTCTCCGGTCGATATCGACAACAGCGCGGCAAATAGCGGCGTGACCTGTTCGATGTCGCCGTGGGCGGCGGCGATCGCGTTCTCCAGGCTCGCGAGCGATGTCGCGGATGGGTCCTCGCGATCGAGGCCGAGTGAGAATTTGAGCTGCTCGGCGAACGGATAGAATGCCGTGGAGGTGTGATAGGGCGAGCACTGGAACGAGACCTGTCCGTGCCGGTCGCCCGCGATCCGCTCGAAGATTTCCTGGATGATGCGCGACTTGCCGATGCCGGGCTCGCCGAACTTGACCACGACCTGGCCGTCGCCGTCCTTGATCTGTTGCCAGCGCCCCATCAGCAGCGCGATCTCCTTCTCGCGATCGACGAGCGGGGTCAGCCGCGAGCCCATGGCGGCTGCGAAGCGGGTCTCCACCCGCGAGGCGCGCACCACGTGCCAGGCCTGGGTCTTCTCCGAGATGCCCTTCAACGCGTGGGCGCCGAGATTGCGGTAGTCGAACTTTCCCTTCAGCAGCGACTGGGTCGAGGCGGAGATCACGACGCCGTTGGGCGGCGCGAGGCTCTGCAGGCGCGCAGCAAGATTGACCGTTTCTCCGACCGCGGAGTCGCGCTCTTCGGTGCCTTGCCCCACGAGGTCGCCGACCACGACGAGGCCGGTCGCGATCCCGATGCGGACGGCGGGCGCATGGCTGAGCGCACCGCACGGCTCGATCGCGCGGGCGGTCGACAGCACCCGCACGATCTCGAGCCCGGCGCGCACCGCGCGCTCGGCATCGTCCTCATGCGCGGTCGGATAGCCGAAATAGACCAGAATGCCATCCCCGACGAAGCGGGCGGCAAAACCTTCGTAATGCTTCACAACGCGGACGCAGGTTTCGCGGAAGCTCGCGATCATGTCGCGCACGTCCTCCGGGTCGAACTGCACCGAGAGCGAGGTGGAATCCACCATGTCACAAAACATGGTGGTGAGCTGACGCCGCTCGGCGCCGACCTCGGTCCGGGCTTGCGGGCGAGCCGCCGCGTCGGGCTTCTCAGCGGTCTCGGCCTGGAACAGCCCGGTCATGGCCCGCTGGAGCCGCTTGCGATCGCCCAGAGGCAATCCGAGCTCGACCAGATCGGACTCGGTCAGATCTCCCATGACATCGAGATCGAGACGGTGCTGCGCAAAGAGATCGGTGTAGTGACCAAGACCGATGCCTTCGAGCCAGTGCTTCAGCCCGCCTTCCGTCCTCGTGCCCGGTTCATTCTCCAGCATGGTGATTCTGCCCCACCATCACTCCGTCGAAGGGCTTTGGGCCCCTCAACCACAGATTCTGGGACCCGAACTTCACCTCAGACTGGACGCCTTCCCTAAGTTCCAGGAAGAATAGCCCAATCAGATCAAAAGGGAATGGCATTGTCGGACATTGCAGCCGGTGCAGGAGAGAGATCAGCCGAAACCGTTGCCCATATCGGCGGCATTCTCGACGAGGGCCAGCCGGTGCTGCCGATCGACCAGACCTGGCTGTCGCTGATGCTCAGGGAGCGTCCGACGGTCAATCACCCGTTCATGCAATTAAAAGAGCGAACTGCTCGATGGTCTTATGGTCGGCGAGTGGATGGCCGAACTCATCGCGTTGCTGGGGGCGACCTTCGCCCAACCCGACACGCCGCTCGGCCGGTTGCTCGACCGTAGGGCGGCATGACCAGCTGTTTCAGAACGGGCCGATAGGGGTTCACTCGCCAAAGCTGTGATTGACCAAGTAGCATCTTGATTATTTGCCGCCACCGCGCAAGATTATTCCCGCGTTTTGATTTTTGACGATTATTTTCAATCGGGGGATGTTGTGGGTTTCATCAAATTTACCAAGGGCAACTCGCTGAGCGACAAGGACCGTAAGGCCCTGCAAAAGTTGCTGACCGTCGAGAAGAAGTAGGGCTCGTCGGCCGGGACGCCGCACGAATCTTCGGCTTCATTTTTCGGACGTTTGTCATTCGCGCGTCGAGGTCGGGCCTCGCACAAGCTTGCGAACGTAAACCAGCCCGCGAATCGACAAGAATTTGCCCGGGTGGACCGCTAAGAGCGCTCCACTAGTCGATTCTTGCTCAGTTGATTCTTCCGTCAGGGTTGGGGATTTGGCCTCCGCCTGACGCTAAAGGCCCTATTGATGGCAGACGACAGGATTGAACTGTTTGTCGGACTGATCGAGACCATTGACGCGCCGGGCACGGCCGATGCGTGCCGTCGCCTGCTCTCGGTCGACGAACGGGTCCGCGCCGACCGCTTCATGTTCGAGCGGCATCGGCGGCAATATATTTTCGCCCACGCCATGCTGCGCCTGGCGCTTTCGCAGGTTGCACCCAACGTCGCGCCCTCCGACTGGTCCTTTGCCGCCGGCCGCTATGGGCGGCCGTTCATTGCAGCGCCCGCAATGTCGACCGCGCTGCATTTCAGCCTGTCGCATGCCGACGGCTGCGTCGCCTGCGTCGTGTCCAGGCACGAGGCCGTCGGCGTCGACGTCGAAACCGTGTCACGGCGTGTCGCGCCGCTGTCCACCGCGCTTCGCTTCTTTGCGCCGGAGGAAGTCGAGACGCTGCGCCGCCTGCCGGAGCCAACGGCGATCGAGCGCTTTTTCGACTATTGGACGCTCAAGGAGGCCTATCTGAAGGCCAGGGGGTTTGGGCTCAACCTGCCCCCCGACGCATTCGCGATGCAGGTGTCACGCGAGGCTATCGAGATCAGCTTCAAGCCCGATATCGCCGACGATCCGCGCGGCTGGCGCTTCTCGCTGTGCTCGCCGTCGCCCTCGCACCGCCTCGCGATCGCCGATGGCTCCCGCGCGGACGGCGGCCTTCCCATCAGCCGCAATGCCTGGCCGCTCCAGGAAGCGGCTGAATGACGAACTCGCGGCTGCGCCGCCTGTAACGACGGATATGAATGCCTCCCTGCCCTCACGAAGAGGGAAAGATCACCGCGCCTCTTCGAAGCCTGCCAGCACCGAGGTCAAGTTAGCGCCCAAAATATCCGAGAGATAACCGCCCTCCTGCACGAATACGGTCGGAAGGCCCATCCTGGCGATGGCCTGGCCGATGCGGCGGAAGCCGGGCGTGGTAACGGCGAGGCCGCGGAGCGGATCATGCTCGGAGGCGTCGAGGCCGAGCGCGATGACGAGGGCGCCGGGCGCAAAGGACTCGATCGCCTTGCGCGCGACGTCCAACGCCTGGATGTAGCCGTCGTCGCCGGTGCCGATGGCCAAGGGAATGTTGAGATTGGTGCCGAGGCCGGGTCCTTCGCCGCGCTCATGCGCGTAGCCCCACACGTAAGGATAGTACGCGATGGGATCGGCATGGATCGATATCGTGTAGACGTCCGGTCGCGCGTAGAAGATGCCCTGGGTGCCATTGCCGTGATGGACGTCGACGTCGAGGATCACGACGCGCTCGTGCTTGAGCCGCAGATGGGCAGCGGCGATCGCGCTGTTGTTGAGAAAGCAGAACCCGCCGGCCATGTCGCGATAGGCGTGATGGCCGGGCGGACGGCAGAGCGCGTAGGTCGCATCCTCGCCGTCCATCACCATCTGCGCCGCGGTGACCGCCACGTCTGTCGCGGCGCAAGCCGCGGCCCAGGTGCCGGGGCCGATCGGCGCCGCGGTGTCGGCGGTGTGCCAGCCGAGCTTGCCGACGATGTGGGTCGGATAGGTCGCCGCATGGCGCACGGGATGGATGTTGCCGATCATCTCCGGGCCGGAATCGCCGAGTGCGGTCCAGGCGTCCCAGGCTTCGCTCAGGAACGACAGATATTCCGGACTGTGAATGCGCGCACGAGGCCCCTGCCCGAATCTGGCCGGCTCGACCAGTTGATGCTTGCCATCCTTCAGCCCCTTGAGCAGGCGGTCGGCGCGTTCGGGCTGCTCGGTGGTGCGCTTGACGACACCGCGAACCAGGAAGAATTGCGGATCGTGGCTGCGATGCAGTTCAGTATGGACGGCTTTCACTCAAACACCTCGTAATCGCGTGCTCTTTGAATGGTACCGCAGATGTCTTGGTCCCTGCAGCGGCCAGATGCAAGCAGGAAGAATGCCGTCCTCACCGCACTGTTCTGCGCTCGGAGCAGAGTCGCCTCTGAGCTCAGCAACGCCCGCGCTGGAGGCAGTGCTCGCGGCCCTGCTGGTCGGTGCGGAAGGCCTCGATGAAGCCGCCCTGGCGCTGCGTGACGAAGACGGTCTTGCCGTCGCTGCCGCCGAAGGCGAGGTTGGTCGGCTCCTTGCCCCTCAGTGTGATCTCGCGCTCGACCGCGCCATTGGGCTTCATCAGCGCGATCGTCCCCTTGAGGATGCGCGCAACATAAAGACGGCCGCTGACGTCGGTGCGCAGACCGTCGATGGTGTCGGGCTGGAACGTCTTGACGAGTTTTGCGCCGGTGAGCTCGTTGCCATTGATCGCATACGACCAGATCTGGCCGTTGCTGGATTCCCCGACATAGAGCGTCTTGCCATCAGGACTGAGATCGATGCCGTTGGTGGTGCCCATCGCGCGCGGCGCCGACATGACTTGCCCCTGCACCGACCCATCGGCGGCTTTGGAGATGCGCCAGACGTGGCCTTCGCGGCCTTTCCAGTTCGGATCGCTCGCATAGATCGTGCCGTCGCGGGCAACCGTGATGTCGTTGGGCTGGTTCATCTCGTCCGAGTGAAACCAGACGATCGGATCGGTCGCGCCCTTCGGGATCGCGAAGATGTTGTGCTTCTTGTAGTCGGCGATGAACATGGTGCCGCTGCGATCGAAGCGAATGGCGTTGCCGACGCTGCCCACGGGAAGCGCTGTGAATTGCTGCGAAGCGACGCCGCCTGCCGGCAACTTGCCGATGGTGCCGGGCTTGCCGAAGTTGACGACGAAGAGATTACCGTCAAGGTCGGCGGCGGGCCCTTCGATGCCGAAGGTGTATTCGCCTGAAGGCGTCAGCTGCGCGCTCTCGAACAGCTTCGTTTCCGCCTGGGCGGACGCCGTCGCGATGACGAGGAAAACGCTACTGCACAGGCACCAGAAATTCCTGCCGGATGTAATAGCCATCGCCGTCGGTGCACTCGCCATTCAGATAGGGATCGGCCGGCCGAAAGAATCGGCTGAAGCCAGGTTTGTCTACAGCGCTCCTTTGTGTCACGACGACGACCTTGGCGGCCGGTATTTCGCCGCATTCCTTTTTGGTTTTGCCAAAGAACTTGCGCTGCGGCGGACCAGGCTTGATCCGCATCCGCGTACCCGGAACCATTTTCGCGACCAGCAAATCCGCGGTGTCGAGCAGACGCGCATAGCCGAGCTCGGTCTTCGGCAGGCTTTCGCCGCCCGGCGGCATCAGCTTCTCCGCGCCGAGACCGCGCAGCCGGGTGCGCAGCTTGCCGGAGTCGGGATCATCAGGATAAATCCAGCCATCCTGCGACAGCATGAAGCGCAGCACCGTGGCGTCCTTGTCCGCGTCAGATTGGCCCGGCTTCAGTCCGAAATCGGAATGGCAACCGACGCAATGCTTCTCGACGAGGCCCTTGCGCAGCGTGGTGAGCCGGACGCTGTTCTGCGCGTCCCTGGCGACGAAGGCCTCGAGCTGGTCGATCATCGCCTGGCTGCGCATGTCGCAGGGCAATGGCTGCGGCGGATCGCCCGCGGCGCGGTCGATTCGGATCACGGTCTGGTTCTTGTCCTCGACCAGCCAGATCGCGCCGTCCTCCGCAACCGTCATGCCGACCGGCGCGCCTAGCGGTCGCGCACCGTTAACGCGGTGCCAGCCGGCGATCAGCTCCTCGAACGGCGCGGCGGCGACCTCGCCAGCGTCGGTCTGAAAGCTGTGGGTCGGGTCGGCCGCGCAACTGACGTGGTAGCGCACCGGCGCCGGGCTCGGCTTGGGGAAGCCGTGATCGTCCACATCGTAGATCAGGACGCGGCTGCCGGTCGGGCGATAGCCGTGCAGGCCGACCAGCAGCTTGCCCTCCAGCTCCGGAAATTTGGCGCCGTGATAGTAGAGCATCGCGAGCGGCGCCCCGTGCGGCGGCAGCAGCGAGAACGGCGCCTTGTAGAGCGCATTGGCCGTGCAGAGCGACTTGTAGACCCCGGATTGCAGCACGAGCTTGAATTCGGGGCTCGGCGTCGAGAGGTCGTAACAATAGGGCCAGCCATAGTGCATGCCCTGCTCGAGCGCGTTGATCTCCTCGTTCGGCTTGAAGATATCAGGCAGATCGCGGCCGTTCTCGCCTTGCAGGAAGGCGTAACCGGTATCGGGAAAATTCGGGTGCAGCGCCAGCGCCATCGAATTGCGCAAGCCGCGCGCATAAATGGTGTGTGGCGGATCGGGATCGTTCGGCTTCAAGGCCGGAAAGACGCCGCCTGCAGGCGGCGTGAACAGCCAGATCGATGCCATCGCGGCAGCGCCCTCGGCGGCCGCGCAAGGCCGTATGATCGGGGCTGGCGTGATGCAGGCGTCGCTGTGCGAGCCGATGTTGACGAACAGCCGGCCGTTCCTGTCGAACACGAACTGCTTGAGCGGATGGGCACTCTCGTCGAGCCTGGTGCCGTCAGGAAGCGTGATCCGCCGACCGGGCATGTGCCGGATGATGGTCTCGACCGTGCCGCGCGGATTGTCGGCGAGCGGGTCGAACCGGAAGATCGTCTCGGCGGTCGAAGCGTAGAGCTTCTTGTCCGGGCCGATCACGAGGCCGAAGGGATATTCGATCGCAGTCAACAGCTCCTTGAAGCGCTGCCCTTGGGGCGCATGCGGATCGAGCAGCAGCAACCGGCCGTCGGTATGGCCCCAGCCGCCCATGTCGGCGACCACGAACAGGTCAGGGCCCGGCACCTGGACGATCGAGCGCGGAAATTTGAGATGGTCCTCCTCGCTGGCAACGAGGCCGGCGCAAAATCCCGCTTTCATGTCGATCTGGATTCTGGGAAAGGCAAGATTGCCACTGCCACAGGTTTCCGTGCCGATCGCATAGCCGCTTTTCCTCACCGGTTCGGAGGTGGCTCCGGAGGTGAGGCCGAGCAACGCTCCGACGACGACCGCCGCAAACAGGCGCAGGCTTCGGCGCTCACGCCAGAATGTGAGGTGGTTCACGGCGGCCTCCCGGACTTTCCGTCCAAAGTTGTTCCATGCCGCAGGGACGCCGTCCAGTTGAGATCACCCCCCTGTGATCAAACCCACGGGGGTCTTCGTGGCGACCAATCTCCGTAGATTCCCTCACCGGGC
Source organism: Bradyrhizobium sp. NAS80.1 (assembly GCF_001908205.1). Taxonomy (GTDB): domain Bacteria; phylum Pseudomonadota; class Alphaproteobacteria; order Rhizobiales; family Xanthobacteraceae; genus Bradyrhizobium. The sequence goes on along the minus strand of NZ_LGHL01000123.1, from coordinate 37,023 downwards.
TCGCCCCGAATGTTTCGCGAATGCCTCGGGTGGTATCGGTTTGCCGTCCCAATCGCTCCCTACAGGAGGGGCATATGGTCCAGGTCTATTTTCACTGCTCCAACACCGAGGGCACGCTGATCGATCGCAGCGGCACCGCGGTGACCAGCCTGACCGAGGCGCGAGACCGTGCTGCCCAGATCATGCAATCGATGATCCTGACGCCCGGTGCTGAGGACTGGCGCGATTGGGTGATCCATGTCAGCGACTCCGACGGCGAGGAGATTTTCGATCTTCCCTTCACCGCCATGCTCGGCAAGCCGCATTGAGGTGATGCCGTGCTGTTCGCTTCACTGACCTTGCTCTGCCAGCCCCTGAACTTCGTCGCCACCAAATGGCAGAAGTTGGTGCGGATCGTGGGCAACCCCTACCGCCCCGAGCTTCATTACATGCGCGGGCCAGGGCCGAAATGGCGCGCCAAGCATCGCACTGGCCGCAGCGACGGGGCGCTCTGAGCGCAGTACGCGACTCTTCCCCTACTTGCCAGTAAACTTCGCCTTGCGCTTCTCGACGAAGGCGTTGCGGCCTTCGATTGCGTCGGCGCTCTTGCGGATCGTGGCCTGAAGCTCGATCTCGCGGCGGAACTGCGCCTCATAGGTCGTGTGCTCGCTCTCCTCGATCAGCGCGCGGGTCGCGACCAAGGCGCGCGTCGGACCATCGGCGAGGCGGCGCGCCAGGGTCAACGCCTCCTCCATCAGCTTCGCATCGTCGACGACCTGCCGCACCAGACCGATTTCCTGCGCACGTTCGGCCGTCAGCGGCTCGTTCAGGAGCATCAGCTCGAGCGCGCGCTGCCGGCCGATCAGCCGCGGCAACAACCAGGTCGAGCCGAGATCCGGCACCAGCGCGATGCGACTGAACACCTGGATGAAGCTCGCCGACCGCGCCGCAACAATCATGTCGCCGGCCATCGCCAGGCTGAAGCCGCCGCCAGCAGCCACACCATTGACGGCGACGACAACGGGCACGTGGCATTCGCGCAGCGCCTTGAACGCCGGCCAGTAGAAGCGCATCACGCCAGCGGCGATATCCTCGCCCAGCGCGTCCGACGCCTTCAAATTCTGTCCTGAGCAAAAACCGCGTCCAGCGCCGGTGAGGACCAAGGCGCGGACATCCTCATCCCTCGTCATCTCCGCGACGGCGGCGGCGAGCGCACCGAGCAGGTCCGGCGTCATCGCGTTCAGGCTCGCCGGCTCATCGAGCGTCAAAATCCCGACCGCGCCATCCCGCGCCTGTTTCACACCTGTCATGTCGCTTCTCCCTTCTGTTGTTCTCGTTGGCGGCAATGTGCCATTGTCCGCGGGCTTCGCCAATTGCGGAGCTTCAAAGTCAGCGCAACGAAGCCAAGACAACCGAAGACAGCGCACAAGGCGACATCATGCCCCATCAGTTCAGCCTCGCCCAAACCGTTCGCAAACCCGCCGTCAAATCCAGAGGCGGCATCGTAGCCTCGCAGTCGCGGCGGGCGGCCGAAGTGGGGGCGCAAGTGCTGGCGGCAGGAGGCGACTGCGTAGATGCGATCGTCGCGACCACTTTCGCGCTGAACGTGCTGGAGCCCTGGAACAGCGGCATCGGCGGCGGCGGCGCGATGGTGCTCTACCGCGCCAAGGAAAATCGCTACGAGGTGATCGACTACGGCATGTGCGCCCCGCAGAGCCTGCGGGTCCCCGACTATCCCCTCAGCGGCGAGGGCGCAGCCTCCGATCTCTTTCCCTGGCCGCGGGTGAAGGACGACCGCAACATCCATGGCCCCGGCTCGATCGCCGTGCCCGGTGTCGTCGCCGGCATGGAAGAGGCGCATCGCCGCCACGCCAGGCTGCCATGGAAGGACCTTGTCGCGCCGGCAGCTGCACTCGCCGGCGAAGGCCTGCTGGTCGATTGGTGGACCACGCTGATGATCACGGGCTCGGCCGCCGATCTTCGGCGCTATCCCGCGAGCGCGGCATCTTTCCTGAAGGACGGGCTGCCACCGAGCGCGTCATGGGGCATCAAGTTCGAGACGCGGCTGCCGCAGGACGCGTTGAGGGCGACGCTGTCGCACCTTGCAGAAGCCGGACCGCGCGACTTCTACCAGGGCGATCTCGCCAAGAGCATCGCGTCCGACATCAAGGCCGACGGCGGCTCGCTGTCGGTGGAGGATCTCGCCGCGTTCCGCAGCCACCTGCGCGAGCCGCTGGCGATCCCATATTGCGGCGGCAAGGTGTTTGCGACGCCTGAGCTTACGGCCGGACCGACAATGGCGCATGCGTTGCGCCTGCTGCAGCAGAATCTGAATCCGGCGAGCGCGCCGGACGCGAACGCCTACGTCGAATATGCGCTGGCTTTGCAAGCGGCTTTCCGCGAGCGGCTCAAGGACATGGGCGATGCCGACGGCAAACGCTCGCTCGGCGCCGAATATCTCGCGCCCTCCTGCACAACGCATTTCTCAGTGGTCGACCGCCACGGCAACATCGCGGCGGTGACGCAGACGCTGCTGTCGTCCTTCGGCTCGAAATACGTGACGCCGCACACCGGCATCCCCATGAATAACGGCATCATGTGGTTCGATCCGACGCCAGGCACCACCAACTCGCTTGCTCCCGGCAAGCGCTGCCTTTGCAACTACACGCCTGTCATTGCCGAAACGAAGGATGGCAAGCGGCTCGCGGTCGGTGCCTCCGGTGGCCGCCGCATTCTCCCGTCGGTGATGCAGCTCGTGTCCTTTGCGATGGATTATGGCATGGACCTGGATGCCGCCATCGACCAGCCGCGCATCGACGCCAGCGAAGGCGCGATTGTAATCGGCGATATCAGACTGCCGGCAGAAGCGCGCAAGACGCTGGCCGCGCGCTTCGACTATGAAGAGAGCCGGGTGCAGGCTTTGCCGCCAAAGTTCGCCTGCCCGAGCGTGGTGATGCGCGAGGGCGACGTCAATTCCGGCGCGGTCGAGATCTTCCAGCCCTGGGCCGACGCGGTAGCGGAGGGCTGAGCGCCACTACTCCTCCATAGTTGCGCGCGACACCGCGATCGATGTCCGTTTCATCGAACGGGCATATGCGTGCCTAAGAGGAGAGATTTAGGATGAAGAAGCTTGCGCTCGCCGCAGCATTGATCGTCGCGACCGGCGTCACGATGCCGAGCACGGCATTTGCCAAGGGCGGTCACGGTCACGGCCACCACGGCGGATACCATGGACATCGCCATGGCGTGCCGTCCGGATGGTATCATGGGCGCAAGGTTGGTTGGCGCGGCGGAGGGTGCCCGCCCGGACTGTGGAAACAGGGCCGCTGCTAACGCTCCCACCTGCAACTCATGCGAGGCGCCGCCCCTGACCGGGTGGCGCCTTTTTCATATCCCCAGCCGGTCGCGCACACGGCCCGCGATCACGGCAGTCGTCACACCCACCGGCCAAAACGCATGCATCGGGATCGGCTTGATACCGGTGACCGGCATGTCGATCTCGGCCCTGGCGCCGCCGATCAGGCGGCGTGCAAGTTGTGCGCCCATCGCGGTCGAGAGCGCGACACCGCGGCCATTGCAGCCGAGCGAGATCAAAATGTTGTCCGCCGGCTCGTGAACATGAGGATAGTGATCCTTGGTGATGGCGAGGCGGCTGTTCCAGCCATGAGTCCAGGCAACGCCCTTGATCTGCGGCCAGAGCCGCTCGGCGTAGCGGATGAGATAGGCGACATCGTACGGCGACTTGATCCAGCGCATCGGGCCGCGGCCGCCCATCAAGAGGCGGTTCTGCTGATCGATGCGGTAATAGACTGTAATGTGGCCGCTCTCGTAGAGAACAGGACGCGTCGGCATGATCGAGCGGGCGACCTCGTCCGAGAGCGGCGCCGTCGCAGCGATTGAGGAAAACACCGGCACGATGGTGCGGCGTAGCGCCGGCCAGAGATCATCGGTAAAACCGTTGGTGGCGAGCAGCACTTTTTCGGCATGCACGATCGCACGCGGCGTCTCGATGCGCCAGCGGCTACCATAACGGCGGAGTGACAACGCCGGCGTCTCGCCATGAACTTTCGCGCCTGCCGAGATGGCAGCACGCGCGAGACCACGAGCGTAGCTGAGGGGATGCAGGTCGCCGCCGCGCGCGTCGAGCATGGCGCCGATGTAGCGGTCGGTGCCGGTCATCTCGCGCAATTGCTCGCGGTTCAGGTACGTCACCGGCATACCGCGGCGGATGCATTGCTGCGCGGTCTTCTCGATCGCAGCGGCGCTGGCCTCGTTATAGGCCGCCCGCAGCGTTCCGTTCTGCCGCGCCTCGCATGGGATCTGGTAACGGCGGATCAGCTCATGCGTGAAGTTCGTTGTCCCGTACGAGAAGTCGATCATGCGGCGACCAAGATCGGTGCCGAAATCGGCTTCGATCTGATCGGGATCGTGCTTCAAGCCAGGATTGGTGTGGCCGCCATTGTTACCCGACGCGCCCCACCCCGGCTCCTGCGCCTCAAGCACCAGTGCTTCGACACCTTGCTCCGCCAGATGCAACGCAGTGGACAGTCCGGTGTAGCCACCGCCGACGATCGCGACGGAGACGGTCTTGTCACCATCGAGCGGCGGCGTGGCAACCGGCGCAACGGCTGTGTCGGCATAGAGCGAGGGTGGCAGGGGCAGGCGCGCATTCATGGCGAAGACCGGTCAGAGCGGATGCAGCACGCGTCGCAGAAAGTCCTGCGTGCGCGGATGCTGGGGTTGATTGAGCAGCGCCTTGGCCGGCCCCTGCTCGACGATGACGCCGCCGTCGATGAACAGCACGCGGTCGGCGACGTCGCGGGCAAAGCCCATCTCATGGGTGACGACAACCATGGTCATGCCTTCGTCGGCGAGCTTGCGCATGACGCCAAGGACGTCGCCGACGAGCTCGGGATCGAGCGCCGACGTCGGCTCGTCGAACAGGATCGCCTTGGGCTGCATCGCGAGCGCACGCGCGATCGCGACGCGCTGCTGCTGGCCGCCGGAGAGCTGCGGCGGATGCACATCGGCCTTTTCGGCAAGCCCGACCCGGGCGAGCAGCGCGCGACCGCGCTCGAACGCCTGCGCGCGCGGCTCCTTCTTCACGAAGAGCGGCCCCTCAATGACGTTTTCCAGCGCCGTGCGATGCGGAAACAGGTTGAAGCGCTGGAACACCATCGAGACCTGGGTGCGAATGTTCACGATCGACGGCGCGTCGCGATCGACTTTCAGGCCCTCGATACTGATCTCGCCGCGGTCGTAGCTTTCGAGCCCGTTGATGCAGCGCAGGATGGTGGACTTGCCAGAGCCAGACGGGCCGATGATGCAAACCACCTCGCCTTTCTGGACGGAAGCCGTGATGCCCTTGAGCACCTCGACCCTGCCGAAGCTCTTGTGGACGTCCTTGAGCTCGATCATCGCTTGCCGGCCCGCTTCTCGAAGTGACGGACGAGCAGGATCAGTGGAATGCTCATGGTGAGATACATCAGCGCCACCAGCGTGAACACGCTGGTGTTCTTGAAGGTCGAGGACGCGATCAGCTTGCCCTGCAGCGCGAGCTCGGCGACCGTGATGGTCGAGGCTTGCGAAGAATCCTTCAGCATCATGATCATGACGTTGCCGTAGGGCGGAAGCACAATGCGCACCGCCTGCGGCAGCACCACGCGGCGCATGGTGAGCCACCAGCCCATGCCGATCGACTGCGCCGCTTCGATCTGGCCCTTGTCGATCGCCTCGATGCCGGCGCGGAAATTCTCGGCCTGATAGGCCGAGTAGGCGATGCCGAGCCCGAGGATCGCGGCCTGCAGGGCCGAGAGCGTGACGCCGAGATCAGGCATCACGAAGTAGAGATAGAACAACAGCACGATGATCGGGATGCCGCGGATCACGTTGATCAGGCTGGCACTGAGCATCGACAGCGCCTTGATGCCGGAAACCCGCATCATCGCCCAGATCAGGCCGAGCACCGTCGAGAGCAGGAGCGAGCCGATGGTAACGACGATCGTGAGCGCGACGCCGTTCATCAGGATCGGGAAGAAGTCGGCAGCGTCGTGCCAGAAGCCTTTCATCGGGCAGCCTTCGATCAGCCTCTATCGGTCAGCCCTGTGCCTTCAGGCCCCATTTGTCGAGGATCTTGTCGATAGTGCCGTTGGCCTTCAGCTTCGCGAGCGAGGCGTTGATCTTGCCGAGCAGCGCAGTCTCACCCTTGCGCAGGCCAATGCCCACCGAGCCCATGGTGACGGGCTTGTAGCCGTCGACGAGACGCACCTCGGGGAAACCGCCCTGCTTCAGATTGTAGGCGAGGATCGGATAGTCGGCGTAGCCGGCCTTGAGGCGGCCGGTGTTCACGTCGCGCAGGATGTCCGGGATGGTGTCGTAGGCCTTGACGTCGGCGAACAGGCCGGACTTCTTCAGCGCGTCGACGAAGGCAGTGCCGACCTGGGCCCCAACCGTCTCGCCCTTCAGATCATCCTGTGTCGCATAGGCCTTGGTGTCGCTCTTCGGCACCACCAGGCCTTCGCCGTAGGTGTAGATCGGGTCGGAGAAGTCGACGACTTCCTTCCGCGGCGGGGTGATGAACATCGCGGCCGCAATGATGTCGATCTTGCCCGAGGTGAGCGATGGGATCAGCGCCGAGAACTGCATCGGCTCGATCTGCACGTTGAAGCCCGCATCCTTGCCGATCTCGGTGACGAGATCGACCATGATGCCCTGGATGGTGTTGGTCTTGGTGTCGAGGAAGGTGAAAGGAATGCCGGTCGGCGTCGAGCCGACCTTCAGCACCTGCTGCGCCGAAGCCGGTGCCGGTGCCACGGCGACTACTGCGAGTGCCGCGACCGCGGCCTGAACAAAACGCTTCAACAGCATCGCATCCCCTTTGGGCTTGCCGATAACGGCGCTCGCGCATGTCGTAATCGCAGACGTTGCGGGCCAAGCCGTTTCGGCCTATTTTCACCAATATGAAAATTTGGTCACACTTTCGCGGACGATGCAAGCGGTTTTCATGCACATGAAGGAAGCGGTTTGACGTGAGCGGTGGCAAAAGAATGCGCAAACCGGCCGCCGCAAAGCCGGCGAAGAAGGTGAAGGCCAAGGCCATTACCAAACAGGCCGAGCCCGCGATGGACGTTGCGGTCGGCCGCCGCATCCGCGATCTCCGGCGCGTCAGGCAATTCTCGCTCGAAACGGTGGCAGAGCGCACGGATCTTTCGATCGGCTTCCTCAGCCAGATCGAACGCGGACTGTCGTCACCATCGCTCCGCGTGCTCGCAACATTGGCGGACGTGCTCGGCGTCGGCATCGCCGCACTGTTCGGCGCAAGCCCGAGCGCCGATGGTGCCTCCGATCAGGTCGTGACGCGCGAGCTGCAGCGCCCCGAACTGAAACTCTGGCGCACCGGTGTGTCCAAGCAATTGCTGAGCCCGGCGACCGCGGACAACCACCTCAATCTGTTCCTGGTACATCTGGAGCCCGGCGGCTCCACTGGCGATGAGCTCTACACCCATGACGGCGAGGAAGCCGGGCTCGTGCTCGAAGGCGAGATGATGCTGACGGTGGACAGCGAGACGTGGTCGCTGAAGACCGGCGACAGCTTTAGATTTGCGAGCCGCCGGCCGCACCGGTTTTCCAATCCGGCGAAAGATGCGAAGGCAGTCGTGCTGTGGGTGAATTGCGTGACAGGGACGGGGTAACTGCTCACCCTCTCCCCGTTCTTACGGGGAGAGGGTCGGGGTGAGGGGCCCTCTCCACGCGAACGGTGTGAGCGAAACTCGCGGAGACTCCCCCTCACCCGGAATTTGCTACGCAAATTCCGGCCTCTCCCCGCACGCGGGGAGAGGCGAAGAAATCACCCAAACCTGTGCGCGTACCGGTCCACCGTCAGCGCGCTGACGTCGACGTCCGGCTTCTTGCCGGAGAGCATGTCCGCGAGCACGCGGCCGGAGCCGCAGGACATGGTCCAGCCGAGCGTGCCGTGGCCGGTGTTGAGGTGCAGGTTGGCGTACTGCGTCGGACCGATCACCGGCGGGCCATCCGGCGTCATCGGACGCAGGCCGCTCCAGAATGTCGCCCTGGAGAGATCGCCGCCGCGCGGGAACAGATCAGTCAAGAAGTGATCCAGCGTGGCGCGGCGCGCGTCATAGAGCTTGGTAGAAAAGCCCGAGATTTCGGCGGTGCCGCCGACGCGGATGCGACTTCCAAGGCGCGTGATCGCGACCTTGTAGCTCTCGTCCATCACGGTCGATTCCGGCGCGCCGGAGGCATCCTTGATCGGCACCGTGATCGAATAACCCTTCACCGGATATACCGGCAGCGAGATGCCGAGCGGCGCAACCAGATGCGACGACCAGCTTCCGAGCGCGAGCACGTAAGCGTCGGCCTGCAACATGCCGGCGCCGGTCGCGACACCGCTGACGCGCGCGCCGTCTGTTACGATGCGATCAATGCTGGTGTTGAACATGAAGCGCACGCCGAGCGCCTCGGCATGCTTGGCCAGCGCCTGCGTAAACATGTGGCAGTCGCCGGTCTCATCTTGCGGCAAGCGCAGTCCGCCGACGAACTTTTCCTTCACACCGGCGAGCGCAGGTTCGACCGCAATGCAGCCTTCGCGGCTCAGCACCTCGAAAGGAACGCCATATTGCTTGAGCACGGCGATGTCCTCGCCGGTACCGTCGAGCTGGGCCTGGTGGCGGAACAGCTGGAGCGTGCCTTGGGAACGCTCGTCATACCTGATGCCGATGTCGCGGCGCAGGTCACGCAGACAATCGCGGCTGTATTCCGCGATCGGGATCATCCGGCTCTTGTTGACCGCGTAGCGCGCGCTGGTGCAGTTGCGCAGCATCTTGAGCAGCCAGACCCACATCACGGGATCGAGCTTCGGCCGAACCACCAGCGGACCGTGCTTCATCAGAAGCCACTTGACCGCCTTCACCGGCACGCCAGGGCCAGCCCATGGCGAAGAATAGCCGGGCGAGACCTCGCCGGCATTGGCAAACGACGTCTCCAGCGCCGGCTCGGGCTGACGATCAACGACCGTCACCTCGTGACCGGCACGCGCAAGGTAGTAGGCAGAGGTGACACCGATGACACCGCTGCCGAGAATCAGAACTTTCACGCTTCGTTAAACTCCTGCGATATCACGCTCGCCGCTGCAGGATTAAACTCCCTCAGCGGCGAGAGCAATTATCAAGCCACCTTCTTGATGGCGTCGCCGAGGATCGAGACCATCTGGTCGATGTCGCTCTTCTCGACGATGAGCGGAGGCGACATCGCGAAGGAGTCACCGCTCATGCGCAGGTAGAGGCCGGTATTGAAGCAATCGACCATGACGTCATAGCCGCGCGCGCCGACAGCGCCGTCACGCGGCGCCAGCTCGACCGCACCCATCAGGCCACAATTGCGGATATCGACGACGTTGGGCAAGCCCTTGAGCGAGTGCAACGCGTCGCGCCAGTATTCGGCGATCGACGCACCGCGCGTGAGCAGACCCTCGTCCTTGTAGATGTCGAGCGTTGCGATACCCGCGGCGCAGGCCGTCGGATGCGCAGAGTAGGTGTAGCCGTGGAACAGCTCCATCTGGCTCTCCGGACCGACCATCAGCCCGTCATGCACCTTGCGGCTCGCGAACACCGCGCCGCAGGGAATGGTGCCGTTGGTGATGCCCTTAGCCGTCGTCATCAGGTCCGGCGTGACACCGAAGAAGTTGGCGGCGAACGGCGTGCCGAGACGGCCGAAGCCGGTGATGACCTCGTCGAAGATCAGGAGGATGCCGTGCTTGTCGCAGATCTCGCGCAGGCGCTGGAGGTAGCCCTTCGGCGGCGGCAGCACCGCGGTCGAACCCGGCACCGGCTCGACGATGACGGCAGCGATCGTCTCGGCGCCGTGCAGGCCGACCAGGCGCTCGAGGTCGTCGGCGAGCTCGACGCCGTGATCGGGCTGATCCTTGGCGAAGGCGTTGCGGCCGAGATCATGGGTGTGGCGGATATGGTCGACGCCAGGCAAATGCGTCGCGAAGGCGCGGCGGTTGGCGACCATGCCGCCGACCGACATGCCGCCGAAGCCGACACCATGATAGCCGCGCTCGCGGCCGATCAGGCGGGTGCGGCTCGACTGGCCGTTGGCGCGGTGATAGGCGAGCGCGATCTTCAGCGCGGTATCGACCGACTCCGAGCCGGAGTTGGTGAAAAAGATGCGGTCGAGGCCCTTCGGCGCGATCTCGGCGAGCCGCTCGGCGAAGTCGAACGCCAGCGGATGGGCCATCTGGAACGACGGCGCGAAGTCCAGCGTCATGAGCTGGCGCTCGACAGCTGCGGCGATCTGCTTGCGGCCGTGGCCGGCGTTGACGCACCAGAGGCCGGCGGAGCCGTCGATCACCTTGCGGCCGTCGACGGTGGTGTAGTGCATGCCCTCGGCCGAGGAGAACAGGCGCGGCGCCTTCTTGAACTGACGGTTGGCCGTGAACGGCATCCAGAACGAGTCGGTCTTGATAGTGTTCGGAATCTGATGAAGGCTCACGGGCCACGCTCCTTTGCTGACCCACAAGCAGAGCCACGGCTGCAATAGGTCAACAAGTCCTTTTTTGGAGACCTGCAAACCATTGATTTAACTGGGTCAGCCGGTCCATATTTGCGCGATCCGCAACACCTGCAACAGGGACCAAGGGCATGAGCGTCGACATCGGTGGACGGCTGCGATTCATCCGGGCGCGCCACAAGCTGTCGCAGCGGGAACTTGCCAAACGCGCCGGCGTCACCAATTCGACGATCTCGCTGATCGAATCCAACCAGATGAACCCCTCGGTCGGAGCGCTCAAGCGCATCCTCGACGGCATCCCGATGGGGCTCGCCGAATTCTTCGCGCTGGAGCCGGAGAGCCGGCGCAAGATCTTCTACCGCGCGGAGGAGCTGACGGAGGTCGGCAAGAAGCCCATCTCATTTCGCCAGGTCGGCGACAATCTGTTCGGTCGCAGCCTGCAGATTTTGAAGGAGCGCTACGAGCCCGGCAGCGACACCGGGCGCGTTCACCTCGTCCATGAAGGCGAGGAAGGCGGCATCGTGATCTCGGGAAAGCTCGAAGTCACCGTCGAGGACGAGCGACGCATCCTCAATCCGGGCGACGCCTATTATTTCGAAAGCCGCCGCCCTCATCGCTTCCGCTGCGTCGGTGGCAAGCCGTGCGAAGTGATCTCGGCGTGTACGCCGCCGACGTTTTGAAGCGCGAACGACCGCATCCGGGATCTTACGGGGCCACCGATATCTTGCGGAGCTTGAGGCATCGCAATCTCCGCGAGCCAAACAAGGCCCCTCCGGCGTAAGCTGAACTAAGTCGGGTCACGAAAGCAGATTTACCGGCCCCCTCCTGAACCGGGAAGACATTGCGGGCGACCAAAGGGCGGAACCCCGACCCGCTTCGTCTACGAGCCGCCCCCATGTCCGCCTTTTTCCGCGTCGCACTGCTTGCTGCGGTGGCGTCGCTTGCCTCAGCCACATCTCACGCGATGGACGCTGACCTGCTCGCCAAGAGCCGCGAGCCGACTGCCATCGCGCTCTGCGGTGAGGTCAATAGCGACGGCATCGGCTTCACAGCGGCAGACTGCAACAAGGCCGGTTACGACAAGCTCGTCGCTGCGATCGACAGATCGTTCGATGCCGCGCTGGCGAAAACGCCGGCCAATATCCGGCCGCTTCTGAAGCGTGATCAGGCCTGGTTCAACGAAATGATCCTTGAAGCCGCCGGCACCGTCCAGGAAGCCGACGAGGGCGAGCTTCGCGAAAACTTCGTCGCAACGCTTCGCAAGCGCGCCGCGGTACTGGACGACGTCGCACAGGGATTTGGACGCAGCGGGCTCGCCGGCAAGTGGGTTTATGCGTTCGGGAGCGTTGCACTGACCGCGGCCGACAACGGCACGTTTCGTCTCGCGACGGACATGCAGGCCTATTACGGCAGCGACAAGCATCGCTCCTGCAGGTTGAATGCGGTCGTCGCGCCGGCCGCGGGCGGCTGGCTGAGTGGCCCGATCCTGCCTCAGGAGGGCAAGCCGGCACGCGCCGGGGAGCAAAAGACGACGGCCGAGGCGAAGTCTCTGAAGCCACCGTCCATCAAAGTTCGCCATCAGGGCGACTCGCTGCGCGTCGTCATGATCGACGGCGATAACGAATGGAACAACAAGCGCGACGACTGCGACTACATGTGGCAGATCACGGGCAGTTACTTTGCGAGCGGCCGGCAGGATGCGGCCGATAAGGCCGACACGAGCTTCGTGATGCCGACCTTCGACTGCCTGCGCCCGGACACCGCGACCGACGAAGAAATCTGCGCCGACCCCGACCTCGCCGAAAATGACAGGCGGCTGAACCGCGCCTGGAAGGCACTCCTCCCGAAGCTCGACGATGCGACCCGGCGCGCACTGACGGAAGACCAGCGCAACTGGGTCGGTGCCCAGGCACAAGAGTATCCCGAATTCCTGCATCCGGCCTGGGAGAAACAGACGGCGCAGATGCATTTCACGGCCAACGCGCGCGACCACGTCGATGGCCTCCAGCGCGAGCGTATCGCGTTGCTCGAGGGCTTCGACGACAAGCGCACCGGTCTTGCAGGTGTCTGGCTGGCTTACGACGCCATCATCAAGATCACCGTCGACAAGGAGGGCCGGCTGAAGGCGAAGGGCTGGAAGTGGGATCAGGGTGACTGGAAGGCGGGCTGCGACTACGACATGAACGGCAAGATCGCCGATGGCACCTTTCGCTCCGACCAGCAACGCAAGAACCCCGACACGCTGGAACGCGATCACGCCATGCTGATCGTAAACCGGCTCGATGATCTCTTTGCAAAGAAGCGCACGGGCAAGGAGAACGAGGATGAGGAGAAGTGCAGGCGCAGGCTCGACAACTCCTCGACCGCGAGGCTTTTTCCTGCCCGTCCCTCGCCCGACATCGACAACCTTCCCGGCTTTATCCGCTAGCCGCACTCGACCGGCGAAGGCGTCATGCTGCCGCAGCACGCGGCAGCATGACGAGCATCAGAGCTATTTCAGCAACTCCTCGATCCGGATCGGAAAGCGACGGACACGTACGCCGGTCGCGTGCCAGACCGCGTTGGCAACTGCGCCGGCGCTGCCGGTGATGCCGATCTCGCCGACACCCTTGATGCCAAGCGCATTCACATGCGGATCGTGCTCCTCGACCGTGATCACGTCGAGCGGCGGCACGTCGGCATTCACCGGGATGTGGTATTCGCCGAGATTGGCATTCATGATCCGGCCACTGCGGCGGTCGGTGATGGCTTCCTCGTGCAGCGCGAAGGACATGCCCCAGATCATGCCGCCGAAGAGCTGGCTCTTCACCAGATGCGGATTGACGATGCGCCCCGCCGCGAACGCGCCGACCATGCGCGTGACGCGGATCTGGCCGAGCTCGGGATCGACCTTCACCTCCGCGAACACCGCGCCGTGCGCGTGCATCGCATACTCTTCCATCGCAGCAGGATTGGGCGCGCCGGTGCCGCGGGCTTCGACCTCGGCGACGCCGGCACGCGCGAGGATCTCGGCATAGCTCTCACTGCGGCTTTCGTCGTCGCGACGGATCAACCTGCCGTCGCGCGCAATCACGCCGGCATTGCCGGCGCCGAACAACGGTGACCGCTCGTCACCGGTTGCGAGATCGGCAAGCTTGGCGATGACGGCTGCGCCCGCACTGTGAATCGCAGCACCGGCGGTCGCCGTGTGCGCCGAGCCGCCGGCAATGCCGGCATCGGGCAGGTCTGATGTACCCGCCTTGAACTCGACGCGGTCAATATCGAGACCGACCGCATCAGCCGCGATCTGGGCGAGCGCCGTCCAGGCGCCCTGCCCCATGTCGTGCGCGCCGATTTCCATCGCGCCGCGACCATCGCGGCGGATCGCCGCGCGCGCTTCGGCCTGGAACATCAGCGCCGGGAAGGTCGCAGTACCCATGCCCCAACCGACCAGGAGGCCGGAATCGTCACGCATCCGACGTGGCTGCAGCGACCGCTTTGACCAGCCGAAGCGCGCCGCGCCCTGCTCGTAGCAGGCACGCAGCGCCTTCGAGGAGAAGGGCTTGCCGGTCATCGGCTCGACCTCGGCGTAGTTCTTCAGGCGGAAGGCGAGCGGATCGATGCCACAGGCCCAGGCCATCTCGTCGATCGCGCTTTCGAGTGCGATCGATCCGGTCGCCTCGCCGGGTGCGCGCATGAACAGCGGCGTGCCGGTGTTGACGCGCACAGCGTCATGCGAGGTGCGGATCGCAGGAGCCGCATAAAGCGTGCGCGAGGCGTCGGCCGCGGGCTCGTAGAAGTCGTCGAACGTGCTCGAGACGGTCCTGGCGTGGTGATCGAGGGCGGTGAGACGTCCCTCGCCGTCCGTGCCGATACGCAACCGCTGACGCGTCGGCGCGCGATGGCCGACCGGACCGTACATCTGCTCACGGCGCAGCACGAGCTTGACCGGCTTGCGAACCAGCTTTGCGGCCATGACGCCGAGCACTTGCGGGCCGGCCATGAATCCCTTCGAGCCGAACCCACCACCGAGGAAGGGGCTGCGGATGTGGATCTTGTCGTGCGCGATACCGAACAATTCGGCAACGCGCGCAAGCGACAGCATGAGACCCTGGGTAGGCATGTCGAGTTGCAAACTGTCGCCGTCCCAGGCGGCGACGATGGCATGCGGCTCCATTGCGTTGTGATACTGCGGCGGCGTCTCGTAAACCGCCTCGATGTGCTTCTCGGCCAAGGCAAGGCCCGCCTCGACATCGCCGCGGTGATTTTCGGTGGGGTTGCCGACACCGACGACGGGCGGCACGAAGCTCTCGCCGGCATCCAGGCCAACGAGCGCAGGCAGCGTCTCATAGCGCGGCGCCAGCAGCACCGCGCCTTCCGTCGCCACCTCCAAAGTTTCGGCGATCACGACGGCAATAGGCTGGTTGGCGTAGCGGACCTCATTGCTCTGCAACACCTCCATCCGGAACACGAACGGGTTGGTCTTGATTTCAGGATCGATCGCGAGCGGCGGCTTGTGGTCCGGCGTCATGACGTCGACGACGCCGGGATGGCACTTGGCGGCAGTGACATCGAGCGAAGTCACTCGGCCGCGCGCGATGCTGGAGACCGCCATCACCGCAAACAGCATACCCGGCGGATGATTGTCGGCGGCGTAAGTCGCCTGCCCCCTGACCTTGAGGATGCCGTCACGGCGGGTCAGCGGCTGGCCGATGTTCGAGCCGTGGCGCAGGTGGGCGGGCGCGCTGGTCAGGTTGAGCTCAGGCATGAATGGCTCCGGACGTCGAGGCAAAGGGTGAGGCCGGCAGCGCCGGCATACGCGCCGGCGTACCGGCGGCAGCGAGGGTCAGCGCGCGCACGACGATGCGGCGCGCGAGCGCGATCTTGAAGGCGTTGTCGCCGGACGGCTTCGCGTCGGTGAGTGCACGCCATGCGGCTTCCTGGAAGACATCTGCGGTGGGCGCGACGCCCCTGAGCACGTCTTCCGCGGCACGGGCGCGCCAGGGTTTTGCGGCGACGCCGCCGAGCGCAAGCCGCGCTTCGCTGATCTTGCCGTTCTCTATCCGCAACGCGGCCGCGGCCGAGACCATGGCGAAAGCGTAAGACGTGCGCTCACGAACCTTGAGATACCGCGCATGTGCGGCAAAGCCGCGCGCCGCAGGCGGCAGGCGGACTGCGACAATCAGGTCGCCGTGCTCGAGCGCCGAGTCGCGCTCCGGCGTGTCGCCGGGCAGGCGATGCAGTTCGTCGAGCGCAATCTCGCGCCGGCCGTTCTTGCCCTCGATCTCGACGATGGCGCCAAGCGCGACCAGCGGCACGCAGAAGTCCGATGGATGCGTGGCGATGCAGTTCTCGCTCCAGCCGAGCACGGCGTGCGTGCGGTTCTCACCGCCGCGGGCATCACAGCCGCTGCCGGCATCGCGCTTGTTGCAGCGGCTGGCGGTGTCGTAGAAATACGCGCAGCGCGTCCGTTGTAGAAGATTGCCGCCGACGGTGGCGGCATTGCGCAGTTGCGCCGATGCGCCGGAAAGAAGGGCTTCGGCGACGACCGGATAGGACTTTGCGAATTCTGGATCATGCGCAAGATCCGCATTGCTTACGAGCGCGCCGATGCGCAAGCCGCCATCGGCGAGGCGCTCGATTGCATCGAGGCCCTCAAGATGCGTGAGATCGACGAGGCGATCCGGACGGCTGACGCCGCCCTTCATCAGATCGAGCAGATTGGTGCCGGCAGCGAGATAGGTCGCACCCGGCTGCGCGGCAGCGGCGACCGCCTCGGCGACCGTGGCAGGCCTGACGTAATCGAACGGTTTCATGCGGAGCGCCTCTGATTGGATTCATCCATGCCGGCCTGCGCTTCGAGCACGGCATCGACGATGCCGGCATAGGCGCCGCAGCGGCAGAGATTGCCGCTCATGCATTCGCGGATGCGCTCGGGATCGCTACCGGCCTGGGCTTCACGCATCATGCCGATCGCGCTCATGATCTGGCCGGGCGTGCAGAAGCCGCACTGAAATCCGTCATGGGCGATGAAGGCGGCCTGCACCGGATGAAGCTGGTCGCCGCGCGCGACGCCTTCGATGGTGACGATGTTGGCGCCGTCATGGCTGATGGCGAGCGCGAGGCAGGAATTGATACGTTTGCCGTCGACGAGAATGGTGCAGGCGCCGCATTGGCCGCGATCGCATCCCTTCTTGGTTCCGGTCAAATGGAGGCGCTCACGCAGGAGATCGAGCAGCGTCACGCGCGGATCGTCGAGGACGAATTCGCGCCGCGCACCGTTCACGGTGAGGCTGATGGAGTGGTTCATACAAGGCTCCGATCAGATATGGACATGAGTGATCGTGCGGCGCGCCACCGACGTGGCCGCCGTCGATATCGCGCCGTTCGGACATGATCCGGCCGACGTGTCAGCGGATATACGGAGGATCCCTCCGGTTAACAAGGGCCGCCGGGAAAATATTGGAATCCGTCAAAAGCCCGTGCGCAAACAACGCGGTGCAGCCCTGCATGGGTTCAATCTAACCAATTCGTGATCTACATTGCTGGCATGGATGACCACACCGACCAGACCCGCAAGCCGCGTGCCGATGCCGTGCGCAATCGCGAGCGCGTGCTTGAGGCTGCGAAAGCCGTGTTCAACGCCGGCGGTCCGGAGGCGAGCCTGGAGGCCGTGGCAAAACGCGCCGGCGTTGGCATCGGCACGCTCTACCGCCATTTCCCGACGCGCGAGGATTTGTTCGAGGCAGTCTACCGGCGCGAGGTCGAGCAGCTCAGCGAGCTCGCCGAGCAGTTGAAGAATGCAAAGGACCCGGTCGAGGCGCTGCGGCGCTGGCTGCGCTCCAACGTCGAATTCGTTGCCACCAAAAAAGGCATGTCGGCCGCGCTGGCGCTGACGTTCCAGAGCACGTCGGAGCTCGCGGCGTTCTCGATGGACCGGCTGACCAAGGCGATCGGCTCGCTGCTCGACCGCGCGGTCGCTGCCGGCCAGATGCGTGGCGATGTCAGCCCGGAGGACCTGCTCAGGGCCCTGGTCGGCATGTGCTACATGCACGACCAGCCCGGCTGGCAATCGTCGGTGCTGCGCATGCTCGACGTGTTCGTCGACGGATTGCGCGTGCAGCCGGCCGGCAAGGTCAAGTCGAGCGCTGCCAAACCGGCGAGGCCGGCTGCAAAGCGGAAGCGGTAGCCGCGCGCGCGGATGTGCCAGAATCGACGCCGCCGCGTCGGAGCAACACACTCGGTCAGTGCGAGCTGGGGAGCCGATACGCCTCGTATCGAATCCCGTCGCGCTCAGGCGGCGTATTCCGGCCTCGCCTTCACGACCTTCATCCGCGAACGGATCAGCAACGTCAGGACGATGCCGACATTGACCGCGTTCCAGGCGACGCCGTTGGCGAACGCCGCGGCATACGAACCGGTCGCATCAAAAATGACGCCCGACACCCAGCCGCCGAGGGACATGCCGAGCACGGAGGCGAAAACCACGATGCCGACGCGCGTTGCGGCTTCGCTCGCCGGCATCGCCTCGCGCACGATGATGGCGTAGCTCGGCACGATGCCGCCCTGGAACAGGCCGAACATCGCCGAGATCAGATAGAGCGAGGTGAGGCTGTCGAAGAACAGATAGAACACCAGCGCAAAGCCTTGCGCCAATGCCCCGACCAGCAGCGTGGGGATGCCGCCGATCTTGTCGGCGAGGTAGCCCGAGCCGATCCGGCTGACGATGCCGCAGGCCATCATCAGGGACAGCATCTCGGCGCCGCGCGCCACGCCATAACCGAGATCGCCGCAATAGGCGACGATGTGGACCTGCGGCATCGCCATGGCGACGCAGCAGGCAATGCTGGCGATCGAGAGCAGCACGGTCAGCGTGTTGGTCGAGAGCTTGAGATCGACGCGCGGCGGCGGCGCGTTGGCGTGGTCGCGGACCTTGTCGTGGCCCATCTGCATGCGCAGGACCAGCACAAGAATCGTCATCAGAATGGCGCAAACGATGCCGATGCCGATATGGGTCGTGCGCCAGCCCGCGGTTTGCATGCCCCAACTCACGATCGGCGGCCACATCGTGCCGGCGACATAGTTGCCGCTCGCGACGATGGTCACGGCCAGCCCGCGATAGCGCTCGAACCAATGCGAGGCCTCCGCCATCAGCGGCGCGAAAGTTGCCGAGGTGCCGAGCCCGATCAGGAAATAGGCCGCCACGAATTGCCAGAGGTGGGTCGACAATCCCGCCAGCACATTGGCGACGCCGAGGAAGGCGATGCTGATCGCCATCGCCGGCACGATGCCGAAACGGTCGGTGACCTTGCCGGCGATCACGCCACCGAGGCCGAAACCGAACATCATGAGGGTGAAGGCCAGCGACACTGCGCCGCGCGTGGCGCCGAATTCAGCCTGCACGACGGGAATCACCACCACGATCGCCCACATGCCGACGGCTCCGATCGAACCGATCAGAAGCGCAATGACGAGCCGCACCCACGCCTGACGGGAATCAGGGGTGAAGGAGGCCGGTCTCTGTCCTGGATGATTTGGTGCGTGCACGGGCCGGACCATGTTCGCTGATCGCCGCGCGGTCAAGCATCGTGCCGCGATAATGGGCATGCGCTGTGCACTGCGGTAAGAAGAGCTTGGCGAAACGCCGCTTTGCAATTAGGTTGCAATCCGCGCGTGCGACATTGCCGCGCGCAAAGAGCATGTCGGCGGAATGTTGCTGCAATTGACGCGATCGATGCGGATCAGGGTGGGGCGGTTTGTCGCCCTCGCCTATTTGTTCTGCGTCCTTGCGCCGGCCGCAGCTCTTGCCTGGGGCAGTGGTCCAGCGCCATGCCTTGGCGATGACCTTGTGCTCGCCGACCTCGTGCCGGCGCATCACCAGATGCAGGCCGACCACCTGCATGGCAACGTGTCGCATGACCACACGGGAATGCACGCACATCACCAAGCTGCCGCGCAGGACGCACCGGTCCACCACCATGACGGCAAGGGCAAGGCTGGCCCGTGTTGCGCGATGATGTGCGTGAGCGCGCTGCCGGCCGATCTATCTGCTGTCGCCAAGCCGGTTCAGCCGGTTTCCGCCTGCTCGCCCGAGATCGTAGCCAGCCTGCACAGCGGACCGCCGCCCCTGCTCTACCGCCCTCCCATCGCCTGATCTGACACACGACGACGTCAGGCCGAGCGCACATCTACGCGCGCCTGTGGTCTTCAGACAGATCAGGGATAAATCATGCTTACGCTTTCCGGGGCGAAGTCCGCCGCCGCATCCGCGGCGCGTGGAGGACACTTTCGATTCTATTGGCCGCTGCTGGCCTTAACTGCATTGGCGTTGTCTGGCTGCATGCCGGCAACGACACAAATGGCCGGCGTGGATCCGGCCGATCCGGCAGCGAGGGTCGCGCGCGCCGGCTATCGTTCAACTATCACGCCCTACAACAGCCTGCGGCCTGCGACGCCCGCGTCATGGCGCGAGCGCAACGACGGTGTCGCGCCGCCCGCCCGGCAAGACCGATAGGAGCGCGCCGTGGCACATCATTTCGCGCGGAGCCTGCTCGCTCTCGCCTCGATCGGCCTCTCCGGCTGCGCTGCGTTCTCTCCCGACAGCGGCATGAATGCGGTTTCGGAGCTGACGAGCCAATCCATTCACAAGGACGTCGCCTTCGTCCGAACGGCCGAGGGGGCCGGCGCGGTCGACGTGCGCGTTCGCCAGCTGTTATCGCGGCCGCTGACCGCAGAGACCGCCGTGCAGATCGCACTGCTCAACAACAAGGGGCTGCAAGCGGCCTATAATGAGCTGGCGCTGGCCGAGACCGATCTCGTCGAGCAGAGCCTGCCGCCCAATCCCGTGTTCTCGATCTCGCGGATATCAGGCAATGGCGCCAGCGAAATCGAGCGCCAGGTGGTCGGCGACATCCTCGCGCTGGCCACCCTGCCATTCCGCTCCGACATCGCCCGCGACCGCTTCAGTCAGGCACAATTGCGCGCGGCACTGGCCACGCTGCGGCTCGCCACTGAGGTGCGGCGCGCCTATGTCCGCACCGTCGCCGCCAATGAGATGGTGGTGCTGCTCACGGACGCGAAATCCACAGCGGAATCGACTGCACAGCTTGCGGTGAAGCTCGGCGAGACCGGCTCGCTCAACAAGCTCGACCAGGCGCGAGAGCAGGTGTTTTACGCCGAAACCACAGCCGACCTTGCCACCGCGCGGCAGGCGGCGACGAGCGCGCGCGAGAAGCTGGCACGGCTGATGGGTCTTTGGGATGTCGGCCTCGACTTCCGTCTGCCCAATCAACTGCCGCCATTGCCACGCCGGCCGCAGGCATTGCCCTCGATCGAGGCTGATGCCGTGGCGCATCGCATCGACCTGCAGATCGCGCGGCTGGAGCTGACGGCGCTAGCCAAGTCACTGAACCTCACCGAGGCGACGCGGTTCGTGACGCTGCTCGATCTCGCCGGCATCTCCCGCCGCACCAAGGATCCGGAGGGCCCGCCGTTCCGCGAGAGTGGTTTCGACGTGCAATTCCAGATCCCGATCTTCGACGGCGGCGAGGTGCGCGTGCGGCAGGCGGCAGAGACCTACAACCTCGCCTTCAATCGCCTTACCGAACGAGCGGTGAACGTTCGCTCGGAAGCACGCGACGCCTATCGCACCTACCGATCCACCTACGACATCGCGAGCCACTACCAGCGCGAGATCCTGCCACTGCGCAAGATCATCACCGAGGAGATGCAGCTCCGCTTCTCCAGCATGCAGGTCGACATCTTCGCGCTGCTGACCGAGGCGCGGCAACGCCTGGCATCGCTGCGCGGCGCGATCGACGCCAGGCAAAGGTTCTTTCTCGCGCAGTCCGACCTGCAGACCGCCGTCAACGGCGGTGGTTTGCCGGCGGGCGACAGCGACAATCCGACCACCATCGCCGCGGCAGCGCCTGCCGATGGCGGCCACTGATGGAGGCCAACATGTTCTCACGCCGAGGATTCCTGGGCACCGCCGCGCTTGTCAGCGCATCCGCGATTCAGGGCCGCGTGCAGGCCGCGTCGATCCCGGAAGCGCCGCACATGGACAAGGCCGTGATGCAGCCGCCGCTGCATCCCGCCAACGGCCCGGACTATCGTCCAGTCGTCACGCTGAACGGCTGGTCGCTGCCCTTCCGCATGAACGGCGACTGGAAGGAATTCCACCTCGTCGCCGAGCCCGTGGTGCGCGAGTTCGCCGAAGGCATGAAGGTGAATCTGTGGGGCTACAACGGCCAGTCGCCGGGGCCGACGATCGAAGCCGTCGAAGGCGACAAGGTCCGCATCTTCGTCACCAACAGACTGCCCGAATACACCAGTGTGCACTGGCACGGCATGATCGTGCCGAGCGGCATGGACGGCGTTGGCGGACTGACCCAGCCGCACATCCAGCCGGGAAAGACCTTCGTCTACGAGTTCGAGATGAAGAAGAGCGGGACCTTCATGTACCACCCGCATTCCGACGAGATGGTGCAGATGGCGATGGGCACGATGGGCATGGTCGTCGTGCACCCCCGCGATCCGAACTTTCGGCCCGTGGACCGCGACTTCGTCTTCGTGATGAGCACCTATCTCGTCGACCCCGGCACTTACCTGCCGAAGGTCAACGAGATGACCGATTTCAACATGTGGACCTGGAATGCGCGCGTGTTTCCCGGCATCGATCCACTGCCCGTGCGGCTCGGCGACAAGGTGCGCGTGCGCATCGGCAATCTGAGCATGACCAATCATCCGATCCATCTGCATGGCCACAGCTTTGCGGTGACCTGCACCGACGGCGGCTGGATTCCGGAGAGCGCGCAATATCCGGAGACGACGACCGATGTTCCCGTCGGCGCGGTGCGCGTGTTCGACGTGCTTGCCGACAATCCCGGCGACTGGGCGTTCCACTGCCACAAATCGCATCACACCATGAATGCGATGGGGCACGACATGCGCAATCTGATCGGCGTCTCGCGCAAGGATCTCGCCAAGGCCGTCGGCAAGCTCGCGCCCGACGCCATGGTGATGGGCCAGTCCGGCATGGCGATGGGCAACATGGAGATGCCCGCGCCCGACAACACGCTGCCGATGATGACCGGCGCCGGCCAGTTCGGCCCAATCGAGATGGGCGGCATGTTCACGGTGATGAAGATCCGCGAGGGACTGGCGCGCGACGATTATCGCGATCCCGGCCCCTACCAGTTTCCCCAAGGCACCGTCGCCTACGAGGTCGCGGCACCCAGCGCGGAGCCCGCGAGGCAGCCCGGCACGCCGATGCAGAAAATGAAGATGTGAGCGTTTTCGATGAACCACCAACTGGAGAACAAGATGAGGACCATCAAACTCGCCCTGGCGCTGGCCGCGCTTTCGATCGCGCCGGCCTTTGCCCACGACAAGCATGGGCATGAGACCTTCTCAGCCGGCGAGCCCGGCGATCCCACGAAACCGGCGCGCACCATCGAGATCGCGATGAGTGAGATGGACTACGAGCCGTCCAGGATTGAGGTCAAACGCGGCGAGCAGATCCGCTTCGTGCTGCGCAATGTCGGCAAGGAGGACCATGAATTCCTGCTCGCCACCACCAAGGAGAATCTCGCGCATGCGGAGGTGATGAAGAAGCATCGGCACATGGAGCACGACGATCCCAATGGGGTGCGGCTCGCGCCGAACAAGACGGCCGAGATCCTCTGGAAATTCACCAAGGCCGGCTCGTTCGAATTTTCCTGCCTGATCCCCGACCATCGCGACTACGGCATGGTCGGCCACGTCACCGTCAAGTAAGCAATGGAGACTCTTATGAACTGGATCATCCGCATCGCAGCGACGCTCGCGCTGACCGTGGGCGTTGCCACTGGATCCTTGGCGGCCGGGGGGTGCCGCGATCAGCGGCGAGGTCAAAAAGGTCGATGAGGGTGCCGGCAAGATCACGCTCAAGCACGGCCCGGCCAAAAGCCTCGGCATGGATGAACCGATGACCATGGTCTACCGCGTCAAGGACCCCGCCCTGCTCAAGCTGGTGAAGGTCGGCGACAAGGTGACCTTCGAGGCCGAGGAGGCGTCGGCGGGGTACACGGTGACCAAAATCGATAAGGCGAAGTAGGGACGGCCCTCCCTGATCCGCCATTACGGGGCGATGCGCAGAATCGAACCATTGGTGCGCGATTGCGCACCTGAGACTCTCGAGATTCCGGGTTCGGCTCTGCGAGCCGCCCCGGAACACCCCGCCCTCACCTCCTGCCACACCCTTCGTTAACCCTTTGCTAACCATACACCGGGCAAAAATTGCCGGGTGAAGTCGAGTGTCGTCAGCCGCGTAGAACGGGAGCCCCCGTGGACGCCAGTGCGGTGCCTCACTTTCGGAACGGCGGCCCATCGGCCGCCGCGCAGACGTTTGGGGCGCGCGGCCGGCGATCGCGCGGGGAGGCAGCTACCATGGTCGACGTCACCGCGGGACAGGGCGTAGGCGCAGCGAAGCCCGGCATCCCCTCCCTCACCGAGATCGTCAACATCCTCAAGCGCGGCGACATCGCGCTTGCGCTCGGCATCCTCACCATCCTGGTGGTGCTGATCCTGCCGCTGCCCTCGATCGTGCTGGACTTGTTCCTGGCGATCTCGATCACGCTCTCGATCCTGATCCTGATGACGTCGCTGTTCATCCAGGCGCCATTGGAATTCTCGGCCTTCCCGACCATCCTCCTGATCTCGACCATGCTGCGCCTGTCGCTCAACATGGCCTCGACCCGCCTGATCCTGTCCCACGGGCACGAGGGCACCGACGCCGCCGGTCACGTCATCGAGGCCTTCGGCAGCTTCGTGATGGGCGGCAATTTCGTCATCGGCATCATCGTCTTCGCCATCCTGATCATCGTCAACTTCGTCGTCATCACCAAGGGTTCGGGCCGTATCGCCGAAGTCGCCGCCCGCTTCC
This sequence comes from Bradyrhizobium sp. NAS80.1, assembly GCF_001908205.1. Taxonomy (GTDB): domain Bacteria; phylum Pseudomonadota; class Alphaproteobacteria; order Rhizobiales; family Xanthobacteraceae; genus Bradyrhizobium. The sequence goes on along the minus strand of NZ_LGHL01000123.1, from coordinate 12,611 downwards.
ACCTCGATGCCATGCCCGGCAAGCAGATGGCGATCGACGCCGACCTCTCCGCCGGCCTGATCGACGAGAAAGTCGCCAAGCAGCGGCGCAAGGAGCTCGAGGATGAGAGCGGCTTCTTCGGCGCCATGGACGGTGCCTCCAAATTCGTCCGCGGCGATGCCATCGCTGGCCTCCTGATCGTCTTCATCAACGTCGTCGGCGGCATGATCATCGGCGTGGCGCAGCAAGGCCTCTCCTTCGCCGATGCCGGGCGCAGCTATACGCTGCTGACGGTCGGTGACGGCCTCGTCACCCAGGTGCCAGCGCTGATCGTCTCGACCGCCGCCGGCCTGCTCGTCTCCAAGGCCGGTGTTTCCGGCGCCGCCGACAAGGCTCTGATGAAGCAGTTCTCCGGCTATCCGCAGGCGCTTGCGATGTCCTCGGCGGTCATGCTGGTGCTGGCCGCCCTGCCGGGCATTCCAACCATCCCCTTCCTGGCGCTCGGCGCCGGCGCCGGCGCCCTCGCCTGGCACGCGCGCAACCACAAGCGCACCGCCGTCAAGGCCGAGGAAGCCGCCAAGGCCGCGCCCGCAGCCGGTACGCCCGGAGCACCCGGGGCTGCCGCAGCCGAGGAGCCGATCTCGGCGGCGCTCAAGATCGACGACCTCAAGATCGAGCTCGGCTATGCCCTGCTTCCGTTGGTCAACGGGCCCGACGGCACCGACCGCCTCACCGAGCAGATCAAGGCGCTGCGCCGTTCGCTCGCGATCGAGATGGGGTTCGTGATGCCGGCGGTGCGTATCCTCGACAACGTCCAGCTCGAGGCCAACACCTACATTATCAAGATCAAGGAGGTCGACGCCGGCACCGGCAAGATCTGGCCGAACCAGTTCATGGTCATGGACCCCGGCGGCGGTCAGGTGCAGGTGCCCGGCATCCACACCACCGAGCCGACCTTCGGCCTGCCCGCGACCTGGGTCGACGCCAGCCTCAAGGAAGAAGCCTCGCTCAAGGGCTACACCGTCGTCGACGCCGCGACGGTGCTCTCGACCCACCTCACCGAGCTGCTCAAGGCCAACATGTCGGACCTGCTCTCCTACGGCGAGGTGCAGAAGCTGCTCAAGGAGCTGCCGAAGGAGCAGAGCGAGCTGGTCAAGGACATCGTTCCGGGACAGGTCACGGTCTCCGGCATCCAACGCGTGCTGCAACTGCTGCTCGCCGAGCGCATCTCGATCCGCGACCTCTCGACCATCCTCGAAGGCATCGCGGATTCGCTGGCCTTCTCGCGCAATCCCGCCACCATGGTCGAGCATGTCCGTGCCCGCCTGGCCCGGCAGATCTGCGCGCAGAACACGTCCTACGCCGGCTATTTGCCGCTGATCGCGCTGTCGGCGCGCTGGGAGCAGGCGTTTGCCGAATCCATTATCGGCCAGGGTGAGGAGCGCAGCCTCGCCATGCAGCCCTCGAAGCTTTCGGAGTTCATGACCGCCGTACGCGAGGCCTTCGAGCGCGCCGCGCGCGAGGGCGAGGCCCCGGTGCTGGTCACCTCTGCGGCAATTCGTCCCTTCGTGCGTTCTCTGGTCGAGCGGTTCCGTGCCCAGACCACCGTGCTGTCGCAGGCTGAAATCCACCCCAGGGCGAGGTTGAAAACGGTCGGAAGCGTCTGATTTGCCTTAAGAAGCCATGTGTTTTTCGGCCACAGGCAAATGATTTTTGAATTCTTGGCACCTTGTCGACCAAATGCAGGCAAGGCGCCTTGCAGGCACATTACAATATTGAAATAGTTATATAATTGAACGATCAAGGATCGCTTCAGATCGCGTTTTTTCACAAGCATTCACGCTCTTGTGATGACCTCTTGGGAACGAATCCTCCCGATACTACGTTAATCGGCATCGGAAGCATGAACCTGCCGAACAGGCTGGAGACTACTTCGGGTAGATGGCGGCAGGAGGCTTCCATGAACCACTCGATCTACAGCGCAGATCGCTCGACCCATGTGAAGATTGTGGTCGTGGCGCTGGTCGCAGGGATCGCGGTGGCGGGCCTCGGCATTACGGCGCGAGCGACGGGTTCGGATGAAGGCTTGACCCAGTCGGCTCGTGTTATCAAGGCCGGCAAGCCGGTCGTTATCACCAGCTCGAACGCGTCTCTCGTTCGCTAAGGAGATTTGAGTTTCAGGAATTCACGCGGCTCTTTACCAGCCCCCCAAAGTCGCCACGTGGATATGTAGACGACCCAACCCCAAGTCGACTACAGAAAGCGCCCGCCCCCCACGGGCGCTTTCTCATGTCTGGGGTGACGATTCCGCTGCAAATGCAGCCCGGGCATCCCTTCACAAATGCTGTCATTCCCGGCGAAGGCGGGAAATCCAGCACGCCGCGGCTTCTCCGTATCCCTTCACCGTCTCTGGAATACTGGATCGAACGCCCCAGTGCGCAAGTGCGCACAAAGCTGACGATGACACTGGTGAGTGACGAACGACGAGATCACCTCGCTCGATAGCGGCTACTGCGCCCCATAGGTCCGCGGCGCCTGCACGGTTGCGGCCGCGGCGAGCGGCTCAGGCCTCGCGCACTTCCGACGGCGTCGCGCCAAAGCGCTTGCGGAAGGCGCGGTTGAAATAGGACAGATCGGAGAAGCCCGAGGAATGCGCGATGTCGCTGATCTTGCGGCTCCGGGCACGGGGATCGCCGAGCAGCTTTCGCGCCAGCAACAGGCGCTGCTCCAGCACGAACTCGGTGAAGGTCGTGCCGGCCTGCTCGAACAAGCGCTGCGCCTGGCGCGGACTGAGGCCCGAGCGCGTTGCGATCTCGGACAGGCAGAGATCGCTGCGGCCGAGCCCGGCCATGACGTCGGCGCGCATGAGATCGAGGCGGGCTGCCGCCTGTCCCCGCCCGCGGGCCAGGTTCGCATGCTCCGCATCGGTGCCGAGCAGGAGGCCGACGAGATCGACCATGTGCTGTGCGGTCAGACGTTGGCCGACGGCGTCGAGATGCGGCGCGTGATTGGCGGCGAGCGCGTGGTAACGGAAGATCGTCTCGGCGACTGCACCGTCGGAGAGCACCCGCGACAGCTTGTCCTCGGCGCGCGGATTGATGTCGAGCAACGCGCGGCGCGGCATGCGGATGGTGGTGAAGCGATCTTCGTCGGTGTGGCCGACGGTGCCGGTGAGGCTCATGTCGACGAGCACCATTTGCGCGGGCGCGAGCTCGACGGTGTGGCCGTTCTGCCCGACGCGGACGAGGCCCGCATGGGCAGCAATCAGGATGAGATCGTCGCTGCCGTCGGCAAGGCCGCCCTGCGTGCGCGAATATTGCGCGGAGGCGCCTTCGGGAATGGCCAGCGCGATATTGTCGACCACGCTGATCTGGAGCCGGCAATCGATGCTGTCGCCATGGCTCGGCCCGATATCGAGGCCGCAGGAGCCGAAGGCCCGCTCGCGCCAATGTTCGAACGCGGGACCGTGCGGCAGCCCTGCATATTGGTGGACGAAGATGCCCGGCGTCCTTGCTGCATCCATCTGATTTCTTGCCCCTCCGCGGCACCGCAACGTACGGGGCCGACTTCAAATTCCGGGCATTTGACGCCGCAAATTGCAGAGAGGTTCAAATCAAGAGCGGATTCGGCGAGATTTGTCGAATTGCGACGGCGATATGGACCATGGCGACAATCAGGCCTGGTTGCGCGTGCTCGCAACCGCATGAGCGAAAGCGACATGCGGAAGCCGACGTCCCGGATATCGCTTTCGCTCATCCGCGTACGACGACTACTTCTTCGCCGGGGCTTGCTGTTGTGGCTGAGACGGCGGTACGGTCTCGATCAGCTTGCCGGAAAACACCGGCGCCGAGGTCGGCTGGCCGTTGGGCGAGCCGCCAGCCTGCTCGACGGTGACGGCATAGGTGGCGCCATTGACGACGTCGGCATCGTAGGAGCCGAGCACCGGACGCGCGGTGAAGTCGCCCGTCCCGATCACGCCGAGCGAGCGCGGACGCGGCAGCTTGTCGGAGATCAGCCAGAGCTCGAAGCTCTTGCCGGGCTCCAGCGTCGCACCGACCTTGCGCACCGTGAAATTCCGCGTTGCACCGTCGATGGTGAGAATGAAGGCCGCGCCGCCGCCCTGGCCCTGCAACAGCGCGACAAATTGCGAAGACGCCGTGAGCGGCGCAGGCGTCTTCACCTCGACCGTCTGGATGCGCGGTGCAGGCCGCAGCGCGCCGGGCAGCGCGTCGGGCTGGAAAATCTGAAGCGACAGCGTCACGAGCAGCGCGGCCGCGAGCGCGCCAAGCGCGGATGCGATGGTGCGCCAGCGCTTCACACGGCTCTCAAGCCCAATCACGTTGGTGCTGTCGACGACCGGCACCTGCAGCGCGCGCGCGACTTCCGGATCGGGCGCATGAACCTGCGGCATGAAGATCGGCAAGACGTCGGGGGGGCGCATCGGGCGCCGGGCGCGCCGTCTCGGGCTGCTCCGCTTCGGGAGGCTGCGGCTCCGGTTGCTGCGCGTCCTCCGATGGCGCCTCCGGCGGCGAAGTATCGAGCGAGGAAAACTCCGGCACAGGTGGCGAAGGCGGCGCGGCTTCGGGCAGCGCGGGCGGCTCCTGCGCAAAGGTCGTCCGCGCGAGCTCCGACCTGATGTTCTCCCACACGATCGGACGCGGCTCGACCGAGCCGACCATCTGGTTGAGGGCACCGAGCCGGAAGGCCCAGGCCTGCACAACATCGGCGAATGCCTTGTCCACCGCCATCATGGTCTCGACCTGCGCGCGCCCGTCGGCATCGAGCGTGCCAAGCACATATTCCGCGGCGAGCGCGATATGGTCCTCCGTGTAGGCCATCAATTGCAGTCCAGAACCACCCTCGCCAGTCCGGCCCTCATAGTCCGAGGCACTCCCGGATATCCAACATGCTGCGCCGCAACCACGTCTTCACCGTGTTGACGGGCGCGGCGAATTTCTCCGCCAATTGCTCGCGGCTCCAGCCGTTGTAATAGGCGAGAAGCACGAGCCTCTGACGATCCGGCTCGAGCCGGCCGATACATTCCAGGAGCCGCTTCAACTCCTCGGTCATCTCCCGGCGCGCCAGCGGATCGGGGCTGTCGGCCGCAACCTCCATCGCCTGAGGCTCTTCCTCGATCGAGGCTTCCGCCTTCTTGCGCACGATGTCGATTGCACGGTTGCGGGCGATCGACGCCATCCACGTGATCGGCGACGACAGAGCCGGATTGAACTGGCTCGCGCTGTTCCAGATCTTGACGTAGGTCTCCTGAATGACCTCCTCTGCGAGATCCTGTCGGCGCAAGATACGGAGCACGACGCCATAGAGTTTCGCGCGCGTGGCGACATAGAGGCGCTCGAACGCGGCCTGATCGCCCTTCGCCACCGCCTCAATCAACCCGACCAGCTCCGCTGGCGTCAGCATTCAGCCCCCCAACGCGCGGGTCCCGACGCTTCCGCGCAGACCCTGGCACCCCGCTACCATAGCGCGCGACAAAGCCGACCACCAAGGGGCGCCGCGCCAGACTGTGGACAGCAAATACGAAAACCCGGACCTTGCGGGTCCGGGTTTACGAATTCTCGGCGGTCTGGGGGCTAGCGCCTCAGGCGACGGCGCCGATGCGGGCGCGCATCAGGCCGATGCTGTCGAGGTCGGCCTGCTCGCGGGCGTTTTCTTCGGCGCGTTCACGGGCCTGGTCGCGCTCGTCGAGGAGCTCGACCTTCTTGAGTTCCTCGAAAGCCTCGGCCAGCGCGGCCTTGGCTTCGTCGAGCTGGACCTTCAGCTCGTCGGCCGAACGGGTCAGGTTCTCGCGGCGCTGGATCGCGGCCTTGGCGTAGGTCGGATAGGCGAAGTGCGAGGGATCGTTGATCCCGGCACGCTCCTGCTCGGTCGTGATCTCGCGTTCAAGATCGGTCGACATCCGCTGGAAGTCGGCGATCATGGTCTCGATCTGGGTGACCCGGCGGCGCTTCTCGTCGACCTGAAACTTCTTCAGGCGGATGAGGGTATCTCGTGACTTCATCGACTCATACTCCCCAGAAGTCCCCTAGCTGCACGTGGGACGTCACCGGTCTCCCCAAAGGCCCGACTGGGCCAAGACCGGCTCTATTACTCTGTGGGATCGGATGATGACCGGACAAAGTTAGCGTTCCGTTTCCAAGTTACCAAGGATTTGCGCCAACTGGCGGTAGCCGTCCGCAAGTGATGCATTTTCGTCCTTGCGCTGGCGCAGGAAGGCCTCCAGCGGCTCGTGCAGCCGGATCGCCTCGTCGACCTCTGGGCTGGAGCCCGCCCGGTAGGCCCCGAGCCGGATCAACTCCTCCATGTCGGCATAGGTCGCCATCACCTGGCGCGCCCGCTGGATCGTCGGCCAGAACTGCGGATCGGCCGATTTCGGCATGGTGCGGGAGACGGATTTGAGTATGTTGATCGCGGGGTAGCGGCCGCGCTCGGCGATCGAGCGCTGCATCACGATATGGCCATCGAGGATGCCGCGGACGGCGTCGGCGATCGGCTCGTTGTGGTCGTCGCCGTCGACCAGCACCGTGAAGATCGCGGTGATGGCACCCTCTCCTAGGCCCGGGCCGGCACGCTCCAGGAGTTTCGGCAGCTCGGTGAAGACGGTCGGCGTATAGCCCTTGGCGGTCGGCGGCTCGCCGGCGGACAGGCCGATCTCGCGCTGGGCCATGGCAAAGCGTGTCACCGAGTCCATCAGGCAGAGGACATCCTTGTCCTCGTCGCGAAAATATTCAGCGACCGCGAGCGTCAGATACGCTGCCTGCCGGCGCATCAGGGCTGGCTCGTCCGAAGTCGCAACCACCACGACGGAGCGCGCCAGGCCCTCCTCGCCGAGGTCGTCCTGCAGGAATTCCTGGACCTCGCGGCCGCGTTCGCCGATCAGCCCGATGACGCTGACAGCGGCATCGACGTTGCGCGCAAGCATCGACAGCAGCACCGACTTGCCGACGCCGGAGCCAGCGAAGATACCCATGCGCTGGCCACGGCAGCAGGTGAGGAACGTGTTCATCGCGCGGACGCCGAGATCGAGCGGCGCGCCGACGCGCTTCCTCGAATGCGCCGGCGGCGGCGCGTTGCGGAACGGCATCGGCGAGGCACCCTGCGGTAGCGGCCCCTTGCCATCGATCGGCTCGCCCAGCGCATTGACGACGCGGCCGAGCCAGGCCGACGAAGGCCGCACCTGGTTCGCGGCATTGGCGATAACCGCCTTGCAGCCGCGGCGCACACCGTCGAGGCCGGCGAACGGCATCACGACAGCATTGTTGCCGGAGAAGCCGATCACCTCGCAGGGAATGGAACGGTTGGCACCGGTCTCGATCACGAGCCGCGCGCCGACCGACATCGCGTGAATCGGCCCGGCCACTTCGACCATCAGGCCGCGAACGCCGACCACGCGCCCAAAAATGTTGACGCCGTCGATATCGCCGATCTGTTCGGCAAGAGCCTTCATAAGAGGGCCTTCATGAGGGGCGCTTTCCTTAAGATCCTTAAGGGCTTAATGGCGAAAGCATTAAGTTTCGCCACATTTCTGAACGGCGCTTAACTTCGTGTTTACCCGCATCATTAATCATTGCGTCACTGTCTTTGTGACTGAGCGCGACTCCCTTTCAGAGGAAGGCCGAGTCGCGGGAGTCGGTTAGGCCCGTCTCTTAAAGTGGAGCTTGAACGGAATCGGGTGACAAAAGCTGCTTCGCGCGCAAGACCTTAGGGCGATTCGACAAAAATTGCACCGGGGGGGACTTGCGTTCCAGAATCAGAGTTTGTTAACCATCTGTTGTCAGGATCCGAATCAGTTGTTCAAAGGCGTTTTGTTGAGTGCCGCGAATGCGGCCGACCTGACGCCCAGGAGCGGCGACTATGGGGAACTGGCATGCGCGTTTTGCTGATTGAAGATGACAGCGCCGTCGCGCAGTCGATCGAGCTGATGCTGAAGTCTGAGAGCTTCAACGTCTACACGACCGATTTGGGGGGAAGAAGGCGTCGATCTCGGTAAACTATACGATTACGACATTATTCTTCTCGACCTCAACCTGCCCGACATGTCCGGCTACGACGTGCTCAAGCAGCTCCGGGTCTCCAAGATCAAGACACCGATTCTGATCCTCTCCGGCCTCGCCGGCATCGAGGACAAGGTCAAGGGTCTCGGCGTCGGCGCCGACGACTACATGACCAAGCCCTTCCACAAGGACGAGCTGGTGGCCCGCATCCACGCGATCGTGCGCCGCTCCAAGGGCCATGCCCAGTCGGTCATCCAGACCGGCGACCTCGTCGTCAACCTCGACACCAAGACGGTGGAAGTCGGCGGCCAGCGCGTGCATCTGACCGGCAAGGAATACCAGATGCTGGAGCTGCTCAGCTTGCGCAAGGGCACGACCCTCACCAAGGAAATGTTCCTCAACCATCTCTACGGCGGCATGGACGAGCCGGAGTTGAAGATCATCGACGTCTTCATCTGCAAGCTCCGCAAGAAGCTCGCCAACGCCTCCGAGGGACGCAACTTCATCGAGACCGTGTGGGGCCGCGGCTACGTGCTGCGCGAGCCGCACGAGCACGAAGAACGTATCCCCGCCTGACTTTGGGTTAAATCGCGAGCCCCCAGGGGCTCGCTCCTCCCAGCCTGGACCCCGCCGCAAATGGCGGGGTTTTGTTTTTTGGGGACGCGACGGTGGCTTCGTCGCCCTCGCGCGGTTGAACCGCTATCCTCCTCCTGCCGACGAATGGTCGCTGCACGATGGGGAACGATGATCCTGCAATCACTCGCTGGCCTGCCCGCCTTCCTGGTCTATTTCTGCACCGGGCTGATCGCGATCGTGGCGTATCTGTTCGTCTATACCCGCATCACCCCGCACAACGAGTTCCAGCTCATCCGCGACAACGATCCGGCCGCGGCGATCGCGCTCGGCCTCAGCCTGCTTGGCTTCGTGGCGCCGCTGGTGAGCGCGATCGCGCATTCGGCCAATGTACTGGACTGCCTGATCTGGGCGATGATCGCGCTGATCGTCCAGATCGTCGTGTTCTTTCTCGTGAAGGTCCCGGTGCCGAACCTATCGGCACGGATCGCCGCCGGTGAGCTTGCCCCGGCAATCTGGCTCGGACTGTCCTCGCTCGCCGCGGGCCTGCTGAACGCTGCCAGCATGATCTACTGACATGGCCGGCAAACCCACCAAGGAGTTCGGCAAGCGCCGGCCGGCGCCGGTGCCGGCGGCTCCACAGGAGCCGGTGAAGCGCTCCGGCCATGTCGCCCTGCTGGTGATGGGCACGATCGCGGTTGGCAGCACCGCCTACACGCTGATGCCGCGGCAGAATTGCGATCCGCCTCCTCCCGGAGCTGTGCCGGGGCAGACGAGCACGACATGCAGCACCAGCCGCAGCTCCTCGAGCGGCGGCAGCAGCAGCTCGCGCTGGTCGTCGCGATCGAGCTTCTTCAGCAGCGACTCTTCCAGCCATTCCTCGTCGGGGACGTCGTCCGATTCAGGCTCGAGTGGCGTGACGCGCGGCGGCTTCGGCTCCTTTGCACACGGCTTCTCGGGCGGCGGCTAAGACGCTAGGCTTTGAATTCAACGCCGCGCGCGGCTCTGCTTAGGTAGCGGCGCGGGAGGAAGCGGGATGAAACGTTCGCGCAGGGTTGTGCTCACTTTGATGGGCAGCGCCGCAGCCGGCGCGGTCTCGATGGGACTAGTGAAACGCGAACAACCCTGCGGCCCCGGCCTCGAAGGTGTTCCGGGCATCGGCGGCAAACCCTACTGCCGTCCGACCTATGGCGGCTTCGGCGGCACGCTGCATCACATGCACGGCCACGGCGGCCATGGCGGCCATGGCCATGGTGGTCACGGCCATGGCGGCCACGGCGGCGGCTGACCCATGCAACGCATCACCTGTCTCGAGCGCGATGATTGGCGCGAGACCGCCGAACGATGCGGCTTCGCCTTCCACACCATCGACGGCGAGCGCTATTGGGACGAGCGCGCCTATTACGGCTTCACGCTCGACGAAATCGAGCGCGGCATCGAGACCCCGACCGGCGAGATCGACGCGATGTGCCTGGAGCTTGCCGGCCGCGTGATCGGCGACGAGCGCCAGCTGCGACGACTGGGAATTCCGGAAGCCTTCTGGAATCTGATCGCGGAGAGCTGGGAACGCGACGACCGCAGCCTGTACGGCCGGCTCGATCTGAGGTTCGACGGCGAGGCTCCCGCCAAGCTGCTCGAATACAACGCCGACACACCGACCTCGATCTTCGAGGCCGCCGTGTTTCAATGGACCTGGCTCGAACAGGCAATCGAACGGCGCATCATCCCGTCGCGCTCCGATCAGTTCAACTCCATCCACGAGCGGTTGATCGAGGCGTGGAAGGCGATCGGCGCCGGCCACCATCTGCATCTCACCGGCGCCACGGACAATGAGGAGGACGCCGGCACGCTGGCCTACCTCGAAGACACCGCGCGTCAGGCGGGGCTTGTGACCACGCTGCTCGACATCGAGGAGATCGGTTGGCGAGACGAGGCCGGCGGCTTCGTCGATCTCGACGACCGCGACATTGCGCTCGTCTTCAAGCTCTATCCATGGGAATGGATGTTCCACGACGCCTTCGGCGCAAAACTCGCGGGTGCGACGACGCGCTGGATCGAGCCGCCATGGAAGGCTGTGCTCTCCAACAAGGGCATCCTGCCGCTGCTCTGGGACATGTTTCCGAACCATCCCAATTTGCTGCCGGCCTTCTTCGAGGACGATCCGCGCGCAGCCGAGCTCGGCAGTTCCTATGTGCGCAAGCCGCTGCTGTCGCGCGAAGGCGCCAATATCACGCTGGTCTCTGGCGGGATGCCGCTCGACGAGCACGCAGGCCCCTACGGCGCGGAAGGATTCGTGCGCCAGGCGCTGTCGCCGCTGCCGAACTTTTCAGGCGTCTATCCGGTGGTCGGAAGCTGGCTGGTTAATCACGAGCCGTGCGGTCTGTCGATCCGCGAGGACGAGAGCCCGATCACGGGTAACGACTCGCGCTTCTTGCCGCATGCGATCTTGTGACGTCTTCTCCCTCTCCCCGTTCTTACGGGGAGAGGTACGAGTCCTCACCTCGCTGCGGCGACCTTCAACGGCTGTGGCATCAATCCGCCCATGGGACGGCCGGAGCGCGCCGGGTTGAGCTGATAGAGACCGCGGCGGTCGACGAGGGGACGGAACGCATCGGTGATGCCGACGACGGATTCGGCGGCGCCAAGCAGCAGCGTGCCGTCGGCCTCCATGCACTTCGCCATCCGCTCGAAGATTACGGCCTTGGTTTCCTGGTCGAAATAGATCAGCACGTTGCGGCAGAAGATGACGTCGAACGTGCCGAGATGGGAGAAGTCCTGCAACAGATTGAGCTGGCGGAACTGCACCATCGCGCGAATGTCGGCATTGAGCTGCCAGAGCTCGCCCGTCTGCGTGAAGTACTTCATCAGGTGCTGGATCGGCAGGCCGCGCTGCACCTCGAACTGGCTGTAGACGCCGGCGCTGGATTTCTCCAGCACCTCCTGCGACAGATCGGTGGCGACGATCTCGACACGCCAGCCGGCGAAGGCGGCGCCCATCTCCTTCACGCACATGGCGATCGAATAAGGCTCCTGCCCCGTCGACGACGCCGCCGACCAGATGCGCAGCGACTTGCGCGCCGCTCGCGCCTGGATCAGGCCCGGCAGGATCGTGTCGCGCAGATGATCGAACGGGATCTTGTCGCGGAAGAAGAAGGTCTCGTTGGTGGTCATCGCCTCGACCACGTCGGTCGCAAGCCGACCATCGCCGTTCCTGATCTTCAGCACGAGATCGGGAATGCCGGAAAGGCTCGCCTTGCGGGCAAGCGGCAACAGGCGGCTCTCGATCAGATACTGCTTGTCAGCGGACAGATCGAGGCCGGAGCGTTCTTTCAGGAATTTGCGCAGATACTCGTAGTCCGTGGGCGTCACGAGCGGTCTCCCGCGAACAGGCGATTGACCTTGGCGCCGATCTGGTTGAGCGGCAGGATCGCCGCGCAGATGCCGGCATTGGCCGCCGCGCCGGGCATGCCCCAGACCACGCTCGAGGCTTCGTCCTGCGCGATGACGCTGCCGCCGGCCGCGACGATGTCCTTGCCGCCGCGCATGCCGTCCGAGCCCATGCCCGTCAGGATCACGGAGAGGATGTTGCCATGCCAGATGTCGATGGCTGAAGTGAATAGCGGATCGACCGCTGGCTTGCAGAAATTGACGGCGGGACCGTCGTCGAGTGCGATCACCACGTCCGCGCCGTTGCGTGCGACACGCATGTGCTTGCCGCCGGGTGCCAGATAGATCCGCCCCGGCTTCACCGGCTCGCCGTCAACCGCCTCGCTCGCCGGCCGGCGGCTCGAACGCCCCAGATGCTCGGCAAGAATGGTGGTGAAGGTCGGCGGCATGTGCTGGGTGATCAGCACCGGAAAGCGATCGATCACCGGGCCAAGTTCGGTGACGAGCGACATCAACGCCTGAGGACCGCCGGTCGAGGAGCCGATCAGCAGCACCTTCGGGGCCTGGGTCGAGAACGGGCGCGTGGCCGTCGACAGTGATGACGGCGCATGCACGGCCGGGGCCGCTGCAGGCGCGGCAGGCCGCGCAACAACCGGTCCA
>NZ_LGHL01000122.1 GCF_001908205.1 Bradyrhizobium sp. NAS80.1 | reverse complement strand
GCGCCGTCAAGAACCGCATCTCGACCAACACGGAGTTCGTCAAGACCCTGATGGACTCGGTGGATCGTGGTGTCGGCCAGCTCGTCGACGCCGACATGAACGCGGAATCGACCCGCCTTCAGGCTCTGCAGACCCAGCAGCAGCTCGGTATTCAGGCGCTCTCGATCGCCAACCAGAACAGCCAGAGCATCCTTTCGCTGTTCAAGTAAGCTTCGGCTTTGGAAGAGACCGTGCTCCCTATGGGAGCACGGTTCCCGCCGTGAACGGCGGATTTGACGGCACATGACGTGCCCGCAATCGACCTCCTGACGCCAGACTTCATCCAACACGCTGCAGCCGATCGCGCTGCCCTGCGCCCACGCGCCCGCTGTTGCTGCTGAACCGAATGCGTCGCCCAAAATTCCTGCAAAATTGCAACGCCTTGCCTGCGAACTGACACATTCGTGTCTTCGCGCAACCTTCAGACAAGGTTGGCAGGGGAGTGTTCCATACGTTCGCATTGGTACGAGGTCATATGCTGTTCAGTCGTGCGCAGGTACAGCAACTGCTCAACAATCTGCTGGAGCTTGGGCCGCGACGCCTGATGGCCTTGGGTGTGATCGGCTTTGCCGTTCTCGTCACCGTCGTCGGCGGCGCCTATTATCTGAGCCGGCCCGAGTTCGAAACGCTCTATACGGGCCTGACCCGCGAGGACGTGACGCGCATGGGCGCAGCGCTGCGCGAGCAGAACATCACTTTCGACATCAACGCGGCCGGTGACGCCGTCTCGGTGCGCCCGAGCCAGACCATGCAGGCGCGGATGCTGCTTGCCGAGAAGGGGCTGCCGACCAGCGCCAATTCCGGCTACGAGCTGTTCGACAAGATCGGTTCGCTCGGCCTGACCTCGTTCATGCAGGAGGTCACCAAGCTTCGTGCACTGGAAGGCGAGATCGCGCGCACGGTGCAACTGATGAAGGGCGTCAAGGCGGCGCGGGTGCATATCGTCCTGCCGGTGCGCGGATCGTTCCGCGCGACGCAACAGCCGCCCTCGGCATCGGTCGTGCTGCGCACGGACGGCGCCATCGAGGCGCGCACGGCGCAGTCGATCCGTCATCTCGTTGCGGCCGCGATCCCTGGCATGAGCCGCGACAAGGTGACGGTGCTGGATGCCGACGGTTCGATGCTCCTCGCCGAAGAAGACGAGGCGAGCGCCGCCCCGACCAAGATGGCGAGCCTCCAGAAGACGGTCGGCGGCATGGTGCAGGAGAACATCCGCAAGGCGCTGACGCCGTATCTGGGCCTGGATAATTTCGAGGTCAGCGTCGCGCCGCAGCTCTCCACTGACAAGCGGCAGACCAACGAGACCGTCTACGATCCGGAGAGCCGCGCCGAACGATCCGTCCGTAACGTGCGCGAGAAGGAGTCGTCGCAGAACGCAGACCGTTCGACCCCGACCACGGTGCAGCAGAATCTCCCGGACCAGCAGGTGAACGCCGGCGGCACCAAGAACTCCAGCGAAGACAAGACCCGCCGCGAGGACGTCACCAATTTCGAGGTGTCGTCCAAGACCACGACGACTGTGAGCGACGGCTATTTGGTCAAGAAGCTCTTCATCGCCGTCCTGGTCAACCGCGCGCGGCTCGTCGCCGATCTCGGCGACAAGAGCAACCAGGCCATCGTCGACAGCAAGCTCGCCGAGATCAGCCAGCTGGCGGCGACGGCCGGCGGACTGGACAAGCAGCGCGGCGACCAGATCCAGGTCACGGCCGTGGACTTCATCGAGGGCTCGCGCGAACTGGCGCCGGTGCCGCCGATCAGCTTCGTCGAGATGATCAACAAGCAGCTCGGCAGCGTCATCAACGCGGTGACGATCCTGGCCGTTGCCTCGATGCTGGTCTGGTTCGGGCTTCGGCCCGCGGTCAACGGCATTTTGACCCATCGCGCGGCGCAGGAGCAGACCGAGGCGGCCGAGGCCGCTGAGCTCGAAGCCGCCGCCACGGCCCTTGCATTGACCGAGAGCCAGCAGGCGGAGCTCAACCTCGTCGAAGACCTCGAAGGCAAGATGCAGCGAACGCCGCAAAAGCGGCTGGAGCAGATTGTCAGGCTCGATCAGATGCAGGCGGCAGCGATCCTTAAAGACTGGATGCGACGCGAGGAGGCGGCATGAACGCGGCAATCGGAAAACTCCTGACGCAGTTCGACGCGCACGGCCGCGCCAAGTCGCCACCGCCTCTACCGCCCAGGGCTCAGGAGTCGATGGCAAGGCCGAAAGAAATCCGGCGCGAGCCTCAGCCCCAGCTTCAGGCGCAACCTCAGCCTCAGTCGCCGCCCCCCGCCCCGAAGGAGGAGGTGCCGGCGGTCAATCTCCTCGACGACGCCTATCGGCGGGGACATGCGGCCGGCGTTGCGGAAGGCGAGGCCATGCTTGCCGAGGAACGGGTCCGCAGCGCGATCCGGCTCGGCGAGGAGCGGGCGAAGTGGTCCGACCAGCAGGCGGTTGCGATCGTCAGCGGCTTCGAGGCGGCGTGCCGCGAGATCGAGACCAACATCGCGAGCTCTGTCGCGCGGATATTGCTGCCGTTCCTCGCTGATGCGGTTCGCGACAAGGCGATCGGGTCGCTGGTCGAACAGATTGCTGCGCTGACCGGTAATTCGCCAGTGCCGGTGTTCAAGATCACCGGCCCGGGCGAGCTGCTCGATCTCGTGCGGACGAAGCTCGAGGCGGCGCGGCGAACGGGCATGGAGTACGAGGCCGCCGAGACTTTTGAGGTCCGCGTCGTGGCCGATCAGACCGTGATCGAGACGCAGATATCGGCCTGGAGCGAGCGCCTGAAGGAGGCGCGCCGGTAGTCCGCCATGAATGAGGTCAAGCCAGAGCTCGTAATCATCCGCCGGCGCAGCGCCTTCCACGACGAGGCGCATCACGGTGGCGTATGGAAAATCGCCTATGCGGACTTCATGACCGCGATGATGGCGTTCTTCCTGGTCATGTGGCTGCTCAATGCGCTCAACCAGGACCAGAAGCAGGTGGTCGCGAGCTATTTCAACCCGATCAAGCTCTCTGAAAACGCGCCCGCCCCAAAGGGCCTCAAGGACCTCGCCAACAAGGAGGCAACGCCGTTCGAAGGTCAGGACGGCAGGCGACAGCCGGCTGGGCCGAGCGAGGAGCGTCGCGGTGACTCCCCAACCGCCGAGAAGCCGCCCTTCTACGAAGAGAAGGTCCTGTTCCGGGATCCCTATACGGCGCTTGCCGAGATCGCGAATAGCGCGAACCAGGCCTCGGGCCAGCGCCGCGCCGGCGCTCTGACGTCTGCCGAAGAGGATGGTCTCAAGGGTGGCGACGCTTACCGCGATCCCTTCGATCCCGGCTATTGGAAGCTGGCGCCGCAGGCGTCCAAGGATGCGGATCGCTTCATCGACAGCGAGCCAAAGCCGAATGCTTCCGCGCGCGACAATGCGTCAGGCACGAGTCAGGGCGAGCCGCAGCCGCGCCGCGCCGAGACGGACGATGCAGGCGGAAGCGTGGCTCCGAACGCCGATGCTTCGTCCGCAAGCCTGTCACCGCTGCTGCCACCGGGGCCTGCGCCGTCGCAGTCCTCGCGCGACGGCAGCGGCCAGGCCAACGCGCAGCCGGGCGCCCAAGGCAATGCTCAAGCTAACGTTCAAGCCAACGTCGCCGCGCAGGCCCATCCCGCCGATACACCGAAGAATTCCGACCCGCGCGACGCCGCGCAAACGCAGCAGCCGACGCTCAAGCAGCTTCAATCCGCGATCGCGGATGCGCTGTCGGACATCAAGGCCGGCGCGGGGCCGGCGGCCGAGGTGCGTCAGGTCGAGGAAGGCCTGCTGATCAGCCTGACCGACGATGCGAGCTTCGGCATGTTCGCAGTCGGCTCCGCCGAACCGAGGCCCGAACTCATTCGCGTGATCGACAAGATCGGCCCGCTGCTGACGAAGCGCCCCGGCGTGATCATCGTCCGTGGCCACACCGACAATCGGCCGTATCGTTCGGAGAACTACGACAACTGGCGGCTGTCGACAGCCCGTGCGCAGATGGCCTACTACATGCTGGTCCGCTCCGGCGTCGATGCGCAGCGGATCGAGCATGTCGAAGGCTACGCCGACCGTCGGCCGAAGCTTCCGAACGATCCGGCGGCCGCGCAGAACCGCCGGATCGAGATCCTGATCCGGGAGAAGCGTCCTTGATCAGGCAGCTCGTCCGACTAGCCCTGCTGATGTTGCTGCCGTTCACGGCAGCGAGCGCACTGGCCGATCCGGCACCCGCACCGGCGCCGGCCTCGACATCGGGTGAGCCATATGAGCTCGTGCGCGCATTGCAGGCCGTGCAGGACGGTATCGCCACCGGGGACACCGCGGCGCATGGCAGGCATATCGCGCTGATCCGTCAGATCGGTGAGAAGTTTCTCGCCGCCGATGCAAGCGTGTGGAGTAACCCGCAGAACGCCCAGGCGGTCGTCATCTACCTGCTCAGCGGCGGCCCGCCGCAAGTGGTTCGTAAGCTGCCGCGCGACAAGATGAACGTCGACGAGCGGCTGTTCAATGGTGCGCTCGCCTATGTCGAGGGTCGTCAGGACGAAGCGCGCGAGCTGCTCAAGGACGTCAAGCCGCGGACGATTCCATCGGGCCTGGGCGGACAGGTCGCACTGGTTCAGGGCGCGCTGTTCGCACGCGCAGAGGCATCGTTCGCGATCGAGCGCCTCGACGACGCGCGCCTGCTCTTGCCCGGCACGCTGGTAGAAGAGGCGGCGCTGCGGCGCGAGATCCTGCTCATCGGGCAGGCGGAGGAATTCGACAAGTTCGAGTTTCTGACGCTGGCCTATATCCGCCATTACCGCAACTCGATCTATGCCAGTGATTTCTGGCAGCGGTTTTCCACGGGCTTGACGCAATCGAGCCTTGCTCTCGACGACCGTCGCTTTGCGCGGATCGTCACCCTGCTGGAGCAGATTGACCGCGCGAGCCGTCTCAAGCTTTATCTCGTGATCGCGCGGACCGCGATGCTGCGTGGACGTCTGAACGTCACCAGGCTTGCCGGCGAGCGGGCGTTGTCGCTCAGCGCCGATGCCTCGGCAGAGCGCGAGCGCGCGCATCTCTTCCGTGGCGCCTCGCGCGCGCTCGCCGACGAGTATGATGGCGGTCTCGCCGAGCTGAAGGCACTCGACCGGTCGAAGCTGCCCGAGCGCGACGTTCCGCTCTTGAACGCAACGATTCAGCTCGCGCTCGATGTCCGCAAGCCGTTCGCGCGCGCAGCCGCTGCCGCAGCCGACAAACCTCTGGCAACGCCGGCGCGTGTCGATCTCGCGTCATCGACCGCGACCCTCGCTCGTGCGCAGAAGCAGCTCGGCGAACTCGAACTCTTCACCAGGGATCGCCGTCCATGACCAAGCTCAGTGGAACCTCCGGACAGCTTTTTTCGGGGCTCGCCGAGAGCCTCAACTTGCGTGGGACGTCGCGCTCCGGCAAGAGCGCCGGCGGAAAATCGTCGGGGGACTCGTCATTCAACGATCTGCTCCATTCCGTCTCGAACCGCGCCAAGCGGACGCTCAACGATCAGGGCAGCGAGACGACAGTGAAAGCCGGAACGCTGCGCTCGCGCCTGACGCACCCGACCGAGAAGGACGACACGGAGCTTGAGCCAGCATCCACCGAGAAGTCTTCCGACAAGAAGACCGGCAAATCGCTGGCGAAGCAAGGTCCGGTCGACCACGCCGACGACGTAGGCGCCCAGAACCGGCCGAACATTCCTGCGATCGTCGGGCAGGAGACTGCTGCCGTACCGGCCGTGAAGTCGCAGATGCAATTGCCGACGGACGACAAGAAGCATGTGTCCGCGCGAGACGAGCGGTCTTCCACGACGAAGCGCGAGGTTCAGGCTGCCGGAATGACGAAGGCGGCCGCCGCCGAACCCGCCTCAACCTCTGTCGCTCCGACCGCTGCGCATTCGCAGACCGCGACGTCGGCACAAGGCGCCGAGTCATCGCCGAAAGCGATGCCTACGGCACCTGGTTTCGAGGCCGTTACGGCCAATGTCGAACGCGCTGCCAAGGCCTCGGCACGGGACGCATTGCCCGAGGCGACCAAGGTCACCGTGGTCCAGCAGGAGACCCATCTACCTCCGGCCCAATTCAGCGCCCCACAACAGGTGGCTAATGCGGTCGTCGCCGAGCTGAAGGAGTCTCCGGCAGCGACGGCGTCCGCGGCCCCCGATCTCGCAACGTCGCAGGGTAATGCTCCGGATCAGCCGCTCAAGATCCTGACCATCAATCTCGAGCCGCCAGCGCTCGGCAATGTCACCGTGCGCCTTCGTCTCGTCGGTACCGAGGTGTCAGTCCATCTTGCGGCCGAGCGCAAGGACACGAGCCAGATGCTCGACCAGCAGCGCGACTCGATCCGCGAACTTATGCAGTCGGCGGGCTACGTCGCCGACGTTGCGCCCGTCCAGCATGGCTCTCTGGATGGATTCCAGAGTGGCTCCGGCCAGTCGCAGTCACAGCTTTCGGGCCAGCAACAGCCGTCGTCGCAGTCGCAAGGCAGCTTTGACGGCGCCAGCACGTCGTCGGGGCAGTCCGACGGCGGCGCGAAGCAGGCCCGGCAAGAGCGCCAGTCCAACCAGGAGACGCGTCATGACCAGGACGTGGCGCCGCATATTCGTCGCGGCCCTGTTTATCTGTAACGCGGCCGCCGCCGAGGCGGCGACCGACACCGCGCGCCCATGCGAGCGCGAGATGGCGCGTGCGTCCCAGCAGCACGGGATTCCGCTCGGCATTCTCTACGCAGTCGGCCTGACCGAGACCGGGCGGCGCGGCGCGCTCTATCCGTACGCGCTTGGCGCCGAGGGACAGACCGTGTTCGCCAAGGACATGAACGACGCGATCGCGAATTTCGAGGCGATGCGGCAAAAGGGCGTCAAGCTGATCGACCTCGGCTGCATGCAGATCAACCATTACTATCACGGCGACAAGTTCGCGTCGGTGCGGGCGATGTTCGATCCCGCCAAGAATGTCGACTATGCCGCACGCTTCCTGAAGGAGCTGAAGCAGCGTGAGGGAAGCTGGACCATGGCGGTCGCCCGCTACAATGCGGGCCCCAACAACCAGCCGGCGCAGAAGCGCTACGTCTGTCACATCGTCGCTCATCTCGTCTCTAGCGGTTTCGGCGCGTGGACCGACAAGGCTCGTTCGTTCTGTCAGCCCAGGACGCCCGAGAAGACACCTGAAAAGACAACCTGAAACGGCGACTGGAGGGAGCAACATGAAGTTGTGCATTGTTCCTCATCATCAGCCCCGCGCAAGCAAGAACCCCCATTGTAATAGCAACCTACCAAAGGAGCCCAATTCATGAGCCTGTATGGTGTTATGCGCACCGGCGTTTCCGGGATGAACGCACAGTCCAACAAGCTGTCGACGGTTTCCGACAACATCGCGAACGTCAACACCACCGGCTACAAGCGGGCTTCGACGGAATTCTCCTCGCTGATCTTGAAGAGCGGCTCGGGCAATTACGACTCCGGCGCCGTCGAGACCACGGTCCGCTACGCCATCACCGATCCCGGAAATCTCCACTTCACGACCTCGGCGACGGACCTCGCGGTTCAGGGCAACGGCTTCTTCGTCGTGCAGAACGCGAATGGTACCAACTTCCTGACGCGCGCCGGCGCCTTCGTGCCCGACAGCCAGGGTAATCTCGTCAACACGGCCGGTTTTATGTTGATGGGCTACAACATCCAGAACGGTGCCACGCCTACCGTCGCCGCCAACGGCTTCGGCGGCCTCCAGGTCATCAACGTCAATCAGATGGCACTCCAGGCCTCGCCTTCGACCAAGGCAACCGTCGCTGCCAACCTCGATCCGAGCGCTGCGATCATCGCGGGCCCGCCCGGCCCAGGCGCCTACACGTCGAAGACTTCGGTCGTGACCTACGACAATATCGGCAACGCCGTGACGATCGACGTCTATGCGGCGAAGACCGCCGCGAACACCTGGGAGATCCAGCTTTACGATTCCTCGACGGGCACTGCGCTCCCGGGCGGCCTCAACACCTTCACCTTCGACGTCAGTGCGACCGGCAAAGGCAAACTCGACGCCGCGAGCCCCACATCGCTCACGGTGAACATTCCCGGCGGTTCGGCCTTCACGATGGACCTCTCGGCGATGACCCAGGTCGCCTCCGGCTTCGACTTCAAGGCGACGGTCGACGGCAACGCTCCGTCCGCCGTGGAGAAGGTCAACATCGACTCCAAGGGCGTGGTCACCGCCGTCCTGAAGAACGGTACCCAGCTGCCGAGCTTCCAGATCGCGCTCGCCACCGTGCCGAGCCCGGACCATCTGACGCCCGAAGTCGGCAACGTCTATTCGCCGAACCTGGATTCCGGAAACGTGCAGGTCGGCCTGGCCGGCCAAGGCGGTCTCGGAACGATCCAGTCGGGTGCGCTGGAAGATTCGAACGTCGATCTCGCCGACGAGCTGACCTCGATGATCGAGGCGCAGCGCGGTTTCACCGCGAACTCGAAATCGTTCCAGACCGGCGCCGACCTGCTCGACGTCGTCGTCAACCTGAAGCGCTGATTACTTCAGCGCTCGTCCCCGGCAAGAGCACATCATGTCCCTTACCGCCGCCCTCAATTCCGCGCGCTCCTCGCTCATGGCGTCGGGCATCCAGTCATCGGTCATCTCGCGCAACATTGCCGGCGCCAGCGCCACCGGCTATTCGCGCAAGATCGCCGTGTTGGACAACTTCCCCGGGGCCGGCGTCTACGTGGCGGCGATCCAGCATGCCGCCACCAACGGCCTGTACACCAACGTCCTGATCGCGACCTCGTCGTCGACCAAGCAGAGCGCGATCTATGACGGTCTCCAGAAGATCGCATCGGCCACGGTAGACGATCCGGAGCTCGACCAGTCGCCGACGGCGCAGCTCAATGCGCTGAAGAAGGCGCTCCAGCAATATGCCAACGCCCCGGACAACACCACGCTGGCGCAGGCGGCGGTAACGTCCGCCAAGGACATGGCGATGGCGCTTAATCAGGCGACCAAGACCGTGCAGTCGGTCCGCGAGGGTGCGGACGCCGACATGGCGACGTCGGTCGCCAACATCAACCAGCTCCTGGCCCAGTTCCAGACCGTCAATACCGAGATCGTGAAGGGCACGATCTCCGGCGCCGACATCACCGACTATCTCGACCAGCGCGACAGCATCGTCTCGCAGCTGTCGCAGGAACTCGGCGTGCAGATGTCGATCCGCACCAACGGAGATGCGGCGCTCTATACCGACAGCGGCGCCGTCCTGTTCGACAAGACGGCGCGTACGGTGAGTTTCGCGCCGACCAACGCCTATACGGCCGGCACCACCGGCAATGCGGTCTATATCGACGGCGTGCCGGTGACCGGCGCGAATTCAGTGATGCCGCTGAAGTCGGGCAAGCTCGCAGGCCTCGCCCAGCTGCGCGACCAGGACACCGTCACCTATCAGAGCCAGCTCGACGAAATCGCGCGCGGCCTGATCAACGCCTTCAAGGAGAGTGATCAGTCCGGCGCCGCGCTGCCCGACGTGCCCGGTCTCTTCACCTATCCCGGCGCGCCGGCGATGCCGGCGAGCGCCACCGTCTCGGTCGGCTTGGCCGGCTTGATCAGTGTGGCCGCGTCGGTCGATCCGGCTCTCGGCGGCAACCCCAATCTGCTGCGCGACGGCGCGATCAGCGGCAACGCCGCATACAAATACAACACCGCCGGCAACGGCGGCTACTCGACCCGGCTGCAGCAGCTCATCGGCAACATGGATGCGTCGCAGCCGTTCGATGCAACTACGCAAGGCAAGCCGAGCGGCAGCTTGATCGACTTCGCGTCGTCCTCGGCGAGCTGGATCGAAAACCAGCGCAAGACCGCGAACGACAACGTCACCTACCAGAAGACGCTGCTCGACCGCAGCACGGCGGCACTATCGAACGTCAGCGGTGTCAACATGGACGACGAGATGTCGTTGATGCTTCAGGTCGAGCGCACCTATTCGGCGTCGTCGAAGATCATTTCTACCGTCGACGAGATGTTGAAGAGCCTGTTGGCTGCCGTGGGGAATTAAGTCATGATGAGTGCGAACTACATCTCGACGTTGATGCTGTCTTCGTCGTTGAGGTCCTCGATCACGAACAATCAGGCCGCGCTGGCCAAGGCCTCGAAAGAAGCCACCACCGGCCGCTTCGCCGATGTTGGCCTCGAGCTTGGGGCCACGACGGGAGGCGACGTCACCCTGCGCGCAGATTGGAGCTTTGCCGACCAGCTCGTCGATACCAACGGGCTCGTCTCGGGACGCCTCGACATTACGCAGAGCCGGATCACCCAGCTCAGCTCGACCGCAACGGACTTCCTCAAGGACCTGATCGCGGCGCGCAGTACCGACGGCGGCGGGCGGATCATCCTGCCACCTGCGTCCGCCAACCTCCAGGATCTGATCGGCGCGCTGAACGTCTCCTATAACGGCTCGTATCTTTTCGCGGGCATCAACACACAGAACACGCCGATCACCGCGTACACCGCGGGCTCGGCCAGCAAGAACCAGGTCGACTCCGATTTCCTTGCGGCCTTCGGCTTCTCACAATCCTCGGCCAGCGTGAGCAGCATCACCCCGGCCCAAATGCAGAGCTTCCTCAACACCACCTTCGATGCCGAGTTCGCGAGCCCGGCCTGGAACACCAACTGGTCATCGGCCACCGACCAGACCATGCAAAGCCGCATCTCCACGACCGAGATCGCCGATACGTCCGTTAGCGCCAACCAGATCGGCTTCCGCAAGCTCGCCGAGGCCTACACCATGATGGCGGATCTCGGGAACGCGAACCTGAGCCAAGATACGTTCCAGGTCGTCGTGGATAAGGCCATCGGCCTCGTCGGTAGCGCCATCACAGATCTCGCTACGCTCGGCGGCAACGTCGGCACGGTCCAGCAGCGGATCACCGGTGCGACCAACAAGCTCAAAATCCAGCAGGACATCCTCAACAACCAGATCGTCAAGATGGAGGCGGTCGATCCGACCGAGGCCTCAGTCCGGGTCAACACCCTGCAGACCCAGATCCAGACCGCGCTTGCGCTGACGTCGCAGCTCCAGAAGATCAGCCTCATCAACTATCTCTGAGCCGGGGCTCGCTACGCTTGCTTTGTAATTCAGTCTCCTGCGCAGAGTGGTTGTGATGACTTTTGGTGCCTATGAAGCGGTTGTCGAAGAAAGCGGCTATGAGGCGCGCGGCCGCGAACGGCAGGCGCTCAGCCTCGGCATAGACCGGCTCGAGCGGCTCCAGAGGGGGCGCTTCAGCTTCGAGGATCTGGTCGAGAGCCTGCTCTATGTGCGCCGGCTGTGGACGATCTTCATCGAAGATCTCGCGCACCCGGAAAACGGGCTCCCGGAAAAGTTGCGTGCCGACATCATCTCGATCGGCCTGTGGGTCGTCAAGGAGGCCGATCGCCTTCGCGAAGAGAGGTCGAACGACGTAACGCAGCTCATCGAAATCAACCGCCTGATCCGAGACGCTCTCTCATGAAGATCTCCTTGCGGGCGGGCGAACGGATCTACGTCAACGGCGCGGTGCTCCGCGTGGACCGGAAGGTGTCGCTCGAACTCGTCAACGACGTGATGTTCCTGCTCGAAGGGCAGGTCATGCAGGCTTCCGACGCCACAACGGCGCTGCGGCAGCTCTATTTCATCGTCCAGCTGATGCTGATGAACCCGACCGATATCGGGAATGCCTCGGCGCTGTACGGTCAGCATCACGCGGCTCTGCTCGCGGTGTGCGAGAGCCGCGAGATGGTGGACGGGCTTGCCGCGGTCGACGAATTGGTCGGGGCGACCCGTTACTTCGAGGCGCTCAAGCGGATCCGGGCGCTGTTCCCGGTGGAGCAGGCCATTCTGGCCCGCGCCACCACCGAGTCCCCAATTAAGGCTGCTTGACAGCGGAGAGACACATGAACGTCACCAGCGTTACCGATACAGCCAACAAGACCAATTCGTCCGACTCCACTAAGGGTACGTCCAGCAACAGCGTCGATTACAATACCTTTCTTCAGCTTCTGATCGCGGAGATGAAGAACCAGGACCCGACCAATCCGATGGACACCTCGCAATATATGAGCCAGTTCGCCCAGCTCTCGACGGTCGAACAGGCCATGCAGACCA
Source organism: Bradyrhizobium sp. NAS80.1 (assembly GCF_001908205.1). GTDB lineage: Bacteria > Pseudomonadota > Alphaproteobacteria > Rhizobiales > Xanthobacteraceae > Bradyrhizobium. Next base: position 59,740 of record NZ_LGHL01000122.1, on the reverse strand, counting down.
ATAACAAGCTGGATTCGCTGCTGTCCTCGCAGGCGCTGTCGCAAGCCGACGCGCTGATCGGGAAGACCGTCAGCTTCACCGACTCGACCGGAGCGAGCTTCAGCGGCAAGGTCGCTTCGATCTCCATCAACACCAACGGCGCCGTCGCGACCCTCCAGGACGGCACGAAGGTCGCCGTCGGGCCCGGTCTCACGATCAGCTAGCCATGAACGAGCGCGACGCACTCGACATCGTCCAGGCGGCGATCTGGACCATTATCGTCGCCTCCGGACCCGCCGTCGGTGCGGCGATGCTGGTCGGCACTCTCATCGCGCTGATGCAGGCGCTGACCCAGATCCAGGAAGTGACGCTGACCTTCGTTCCGAAGATCATCGTCATCCTCCTGGTCGTTGCCGTGTCCGGTTCCTTCATCGGTGCGCATCTCTCCACCTTCACCGAGATGGTCTATTCGCGGATCGAGCGCGGGTTCTGATCCGCGGGAGCCCGGCCACCACCCTCGCGTAAGCTTTGCACGGCAAATTAGGGGCGGACCCTGCTGCCGGTGACCTATGGCCGATACGTTAACTGCTAGCCTGCCGACCTCGCGACGTCTGGGGGCAGACGCCTTTTTCGCCGGCGGTATCGTGACCATGCTCACGATCCTGTTCCTGCCCATCCCGCCGATCCTGATTGACCTCGGCCTCGCCTTTTCGATTGCGCTATCGGCGCTGATCCTGATGGTCGCGTTGTGGATCCAGCGGCCGCTCGACTTCTCCGCCTTCCCGACCGTGCTGCTGATTGCGACGATCCTGCGTCTGGCGCTCAACATCGCAACGACGCGCCTGATCCTGTCGCGCGGCGGAGAGGGCGAACAGGCCGCCGGCTACGTCGTTGCCGGCTTCTCGAAGTTTGTCATGGGCGGCGACTTCGTCATCGGCTTGATCATCTTCGCGATCCTGGTCACTGTGAATTTCGTCGTGATCACCAAGGGTGCGACCCGTATCGCCGAAGTCGGCGCCCGTTTCACCCTTGACGCCATCCCCGGCAAGCAGATGGCGATCGACGCGGACCTGTCGGCGGGCCTGATCGACGACAAGGAAGCCCAGCGCCGGCGCCGTGAGCTCGAAGAAGAAAGCGCATTCTTCGGCGCCATGGACGGTGCCTCGAAATTCGTCCGCGGCGACGCCATCGCCGGTCTGATCATCACCGCGATCAACATCTTCGGCGGCATCGTGATCGGTGTCACCCATCACGGGTTGACGCTGTCGCGCGCCGCCGACGTCTACACGAAGCTCTCCGTCGGCGACGGTCTGGTGTCGCAGATGCCGGCGCTAATCGTGTCGCTGTCGGCCGGCCTGCTGGTCTCCAAGGGCGGCACCAGGGGCTCGGCAGAACAGGCCGTGCTGCGGCAGCTCGGCGGCTATCCGCGCGCGGTATCGGCCGCTGCGCTGATGATGTTCGTGCTCGCCTTGATGCCGGGGCTGCCGATGGCGCCCTTCGTGCTGCTCGGCGGCGTCATGGCCTTCGTCGGCTACTCGCTGCCGAAGCGGCAGGCGGCGCTGAAACAGAAAGAGGAGGCGCGCAAGGCCGACGAGCGTGCCCAGGCCGACGCCAAGGAGTCCGTCAAGGAATCGCTCAAGACAGCGGAGATCGAGCTGTCGCTCGGCGGCCACCTCTCGGTCCATCTGCTGGGCTCGCGCACAGAGCTTGGGCACCGCGTTGCCAAGATCCGCAAGAAGTTCGCCAAGCAGTACGGCTTCGTGATTCCCGAGATCAAGCTCAGCGACAATCTGTCGATCGATCCGAAGGGATACCAGATCCGGATTCACGACACGCGCGTTGCGCATGGTGAACTGCGGCTCGGCGAAGTGCTGGTGCTGGTCGACAAGGACGGCAAACCCGACGTGCCCGGCGAAGAGGTGATCGAACCCGCCTTCGGCATGAAGGCGCTGTGGGTGACCGAAGCCTTCACCGACGAAGTCAGGCGGCAGGGTTGCAAGCCAGTCGACAATCTGTCGGTGCTGCTCACGCATCTGAGCGAAGTGATCAGGGCGAACCTCGCCCAGCTCCTGTCCTACAAGGACATGCGCGGGCTGCTCGACCGGCTCGATCCCGAATACAAGCGCCTGGTCGAGGATCTCTGTCCGTCGCAAATCTCCTATTCGGGGCTGCTGGCGATCCTGAAGATACTGCTGGCCGAGCGCGTGTCGATCCGGAACCTCCATTTGATCCTCGAAGCGATCGCCGAGATCGCGCCCCATGTGCGGCGCTCCGAGCAGGTCGCAGAGCACGTGCGGACGCGTCTTGCCCAGCAGATCTGCGGCGACCTCTCCGACAACGGCGTGCTCAACGTGGTTCGCCTCGGCAATCGCTGGGACCTGGCGTTCCACCAGAGCCTGAAGCGCGACGCCAAGGGGGACGTCGTCGAATTCGACGCCGATCCGCGCCTGATCGAGCAGTTCGCGACCGAAGCAAGCGCTGCGATCCGAAAATTCACGGAGGACGGCACCAGCGTGGTGCTGGCGGTGACCCCCGAGGCCCGTCCCTATGTCCGGATGATCCTGGAACGGGTTTTCCCGACATTGCCGATCCTATCGCATGTCGAAGTCGCGCGCAGCGCCGAGATCAGAGCGCTCGGAGCCGTATCGTGATCAGCAGCCTCGCCGACAGCGTGCTGGTGACGTTCATCGTGTTCTGCCGCATCGGCGCCTGCATGATGCTGGTGCCCGGCTATTCCAGCGTCAACGTTCCGACCCAGGTCCGTCTGTTTGTTGCGCTCGTCACGACCTTTGCGCTGACGCCGATCCTGATCGCGGTTTTGAAACCGCTCACGGACAACGCGGCGCCGCTGAACCTTGCGCTCCTGATCTGCTCCGAGCTCCTGGTCGGAAGCGTCATCGGGATCGGCGGGCGCGTGTTTTTCCTCGCGCTCCAGACCATGGCAACCGTGATGGCGAGTGCGATCGGCCTCAGCAACATCCCGGGCACGCCGATCGGCGACACCGATCCGGCGCCGGCCCTGGTGCCGCTGATCATGGCAGCCGTCACCACGCTGTTCTTCATGACCGATCAGCATTGGCAGGTCCTGCGCGGGCTGATGAACTCCTACGACGTCTGGCATCCCGGCAGCAGGCTCGGCGGTGGCATGGCGCTCGACCAGCTCGTCGGCCGCCTGTCGGAGGCGTTTGTGCTGACGCTTCGGATCACCAGCCCGTTCATCGTCTATTCCGTCATCGTCAACCTTGCGGTCGGCCTGATCAACAAGCTGACGCCGGCAATTCCGGTCTATTTTATCTCCGTGCCCTTCGTGCTGTTCGGAGGCTTCCTGCTGCTCTACCTCACCAGCGACGAGCTCCTGACGCAATTCATGCTCGGCGTCTCGTCGTGGCTGGCGGAGTGAAGGTGATGACGTCGCGCGCGGACAAGCTGAGCCGGATGGTCTCGCTCGTGAAGCTCCAGCTCCGGCTGTCCGAGTGGCAGCTCGCGCAATTGCGGCAGCAGGAACGAAGCCTGCAGGACGAGCAGGAATGGCTGGTCGGAGCCCTGAACGATGGAAAACCGCCGGCGGGGTCGTCGAGCGAATCGATCGCGCGGCGCCTGAACAGGACGAGCGTCGATGCGCGCGCGGTTCAGGCGCAGGCATCGCAGCAGCTCGACCAGGTCCGCTCGGAGAGCCGCCGTGTGAAACAACTCGAGCAGGTTGCGAAGGCCGCACTCGCGGACAAACTTCGCGACGCGGAAAAGCGCTCGCTCGAGGAGATCACGGGAATAAGCCATGCCGTGCGCGAGTGGTCGCCACGGCCAGTCAGCCGGAATAAGACATGATCGTGACAGCGACGCCCGACCTCGTTCTCGACGTTCTCGATGCCGCAGACCCTGTGACGCAGCGCGCGGCGACCGCGAAGCTCAACGCGCTGAAATCGTCGGATGCCGATTTCGCCACCACGATGGATGCGGAAGTCGGCAAGGCCGCCGCCGCGGCAGGCGATCAATCTGCGACGAGGCTTTCCGATACGCAACCGCCTGCGGTGAACGGGGCGCCGGTGAAGGTGATCAAGGCGCCCGCATCCGGCGAGGTGTACCGGAAGTTCGAAGCGTTTATTCTCCAGACCTTCGTCGAGACGATGCTGCCGAAGCAGTCCGAGGAAGTCTTCGGCAAGGGGACCGCCGGCGGCGTCTGGAAGTCGATGCTGGCGGAGCAGCTCGGCAACCAGCTCGCGAAGGGCAATGGCATCGGCATTGCCAAGCAGCTCGCCGCTGCGCATCCGGCGGCTCCGGACGTTTCGGGCAAGGCCGGATGATGGATCAGGAAAATTGGGTAACAGAAGTTGAGGGGTGAATTTACTATGCAGGCACAAGAAGGCGCGGCGGCCCTGGTGATGGAACAGCCGGTCGTGGATACCGAAGCGATGATGGCGGAAGCCGCCCCGGGCGATGCACTGTTGCCCGTGCTGCTGCCGAATGTCGGCGGCGAGGTGGAGATCGACGGCACGGACGTGGCGCGATCGGACGAGGTGCGCGGCCTGCTGGCGGCGATCCGCCGGCTCGAGACCATCGTCGAGGAGGAGACGGTCGCGCTCTCGACCGGGAAGAAGATCGATTTCGACGAGTTCAGCGCCCGGAAGAGCCGGAGCATGCTTGAATTCGTCCGCCTGATGCGGGCACGGATGCATCTCGGCAACGAGGTCGAGATCACCGACGAGATTCAGCGGTTGCGCGAGAAGCTCGAGCGGAATCGTTCCATCCTCGAAATGCACTACGACGCGGTGCGCGAGGTCGCGAGCATTATCGTCAAGGCGATCAAGGACGCCGAGTCGGACGGCACCTATACCGGTCGCGCAGCGCAGGACGGAAAATGATCAGACTCGTTCTGGCCGGGCTCTGGGTCTGCATCCTCACCGCGGGCACGAGCTATGGCGTGGCCTATTGGAAGGAAAACGGCAGTCTGTTGCCCGCTAAGGACGAATATCTCGACGGGCTTCAATACCAGAAGACGCGGGCGCTGAGCGTGCCCATGGTCGAGAACGGCGCCGTGCAGGGCTACATCGTCGCGCGCTTCGTCTACACCGTGGAAGGGCGGACCATGCATCAGCTTACTGTTCCGCCGGAGCCGTTCGTCATCGATGAGGCCTTCCGCAGGATCTATGCCGACGACCGCCTCGATTTCAGGAAGCTCGCCCGCTACGACCTTTCCATTCTCACGACGGCGATCAAGCAGCGCGTCAACGAGCGGATGCAGGCCGATGTCGTCCAGGACGTCCTCGTCGAGGACTTCAACTACGTTTCGAAGGAAGAATTCCAGCAAAAACCCTAGAGCATGATCCGGAAGAGGATAACGCGGTTCTCCCTCGCGACAAACGCGGAACGCGTTTGCGCGGAGATCACGCCCAAATAGGAATCCAAAGTGCGAAGGGCCATCCCCGGCTCATTGCGCTTTGGCGCCGCTGTGCCTGCACCGCAAGGCCATGCCCGCGTTCGCGCCGTCTTTGCCTCTGAAGTCTCTGCCTCTGAAAATGTAACGGCCTCTGCGAAGGTAGCTCCGCAGAGGCCGTTGTCGTCTTGTGGCAGCACGCGTACCGCGTCAGTTTCCGGCTTGATACGCTGCTGGGGCGGCATGCGCCCTGTTCAGGAGGATGCCGACTTCGTCGAGATCCTGCATCGGCACGTCGACGGTCTCGCCGGCCGGGATGTTGAGGCGGTATCCGACGTAGCGGCGGGCCACGATTGCGTCGAAGCCGAGGCGGTCGCGGAGCTTCTTGCGCAGCTTGCTGACGTGGCTCTCGATCACGCTCTCGTCGAAAGTGGACTCGAAGATGCCGTAGACCGCGTTGAAGATCTGCGTCTTGGTGATCCACTTGCCGTGATTGCCGACCATATATTCGAGAATGCGCAACTCGCGGCGGGGCAGGGTGAGGGCGTGGCCCGCGATCTCGGGGTCTCGCCCGTTGAAGAAGACCTGGATCCTGGTCTCGCAGGGCCTTGGCAGGTCGCCAACCCGGCGGCGCGCGATCGCGGCCGTTCGGGCGAGGATCTCGCGGAGATGAATCGGCACGTGCACGACGTCGTCGACGCCCGATTCGAACAGCTCCAGCGTGTTCTTGAGCATCTTCTGGCCGCTCATGGCGATGATTGGAGCCGAGGAGCGCTTGCGCATGGCCCGCGGCAGGCTTCCGCGCGCATCGCAGTCCCCGAGGAGGAATGCGTCGACCGCTGCCAGATCCGAATCACTCGCAGATTGCAGCCATTCCCAGAATTCTCCCGAGGAGAAGCCGATCGACGATACGCCCTCGCGAACGAGCCCTCCAACGTAGCTGTTCGTGACGCTCTCGCGATCATCAACGATAATATACATCAGTCTTTCGCCCCTGTTTCGCACTTGTCGCGGCCGGCTGGTTGTTGTGATGCCCCGGCTCAGCGACCATGCTGTTTGACGATATTTCCTCCCGCGAACCGTTGTTATGGTTTCGATATTCGCGGGCAGCCCAACGCATTCAGTGCCTGCGTGAGCAGGCCTGCTACTTCGACTCAATACTGAACGCTTACTGCGTGAGGCCCGGCGGGTGTCTTACGGATCACCTCGCGGAGCGGATTGAGAAAGCGACCTAGAACAGTTGTGCCAAGTTGCTCATTGCATCCGAACACTGCTGAACTCTGTCGATCTCCTCGCCAACAGGCGAGAATCACTTGAATATGAACGTAACGATTGCCGATTCCCGATCAAGCGCGCGTAAGAAAGCGATTGCTACGCATGCTTGATGCTGTTGGTTTGTTTTTAGTTGTTTCTTGATGTTCAAAATCAAATCAATTGATTTTAGATTTAAACTAATTTTGTGGAATGGTGATGCTAAAGTGCCGTATCCCTATAGAATCACAGCTGTTTTTGGTGGTGGGAGGATTGTGTGAAGTGAGGGGCTTTCAACCCCGGATTGACTCTTGTCCACATGTTTCCACATGCGACAGTTTGCCACATATGCGGTAAAGCGACTCCAGCTTGGCGAAATCTTGGCGAGTGTGTGTCTTTCGAGTCGCACTCTCGCCGCGTGTATGACGCGTTCGACTCATCTGACGTCGCATCGCGCCTGATGAGAAGTTTTTCGGTGCGCACGTTTCAGACAAGCTTCGGCAAATAACTTCGTCGTTCGACAGATCGAACCGAACGGAGCATTGTCACATGTTGTCCGATGGAAAAACTCGTCCCGACGGGACCGTTGATGCTTCCGCCGCGGCGAAGCCTGCTCCGGCGGCGCGCGATACCATGGACAATGCGACGCGAGCGACCAAGCCTGCTGCAAGCGCAAGGCGCGTGTCGGCGGCCTCAAGTGACGAAGCTCTGGCGAAAGAGGCGCTCGAGGGACTGAAGCGTATTCGCGCCAAGGCGCGCCTCGACAAGATGGCGATACCCAAGCCTGCGCCGACCGTGATGAAGCCGGCCGTGATCGTGGCCAAGCCGCCGCCGCCCCGTCCGACCTGGGTCGCGCCGCTCGCCACGTTGGCCGTCGCCGCGATTCTGGTGGTCTGCGCCTGCACCGGCGTGATCGCCTACCTCACCACGCAGCCCGCCCAGAACAATGTTGCGGCCAATACGGAGATCAGGAATCTTCGCGAGACGGTCGCAATGCTCCGCAAGCAGCTGTCGGGCGTGTCCGAAAATCTCGACAGCCTGCGCACTGCAGTCGATCAAGCGAGCAAGGCAACCAACGATCGCTTCGGCAGGTTCGCTGAGAATCTGGACCGCATCGAACGGGTGAGTTCGTCCTCGACGGCGAAGCTCGACAAGCTTGCCCTGGCTCAGACCCAGGCTCCCGCGCCGGCAATGGCGCCATCGCAACCGTCGCTGCCGCCCGCGCCGATGATGGCTTCGGTCCCAGCGACCGAGATCACGGGCTCGGTGCCTCCGTCCGAGCGCGCGCCGCGGAAGGTGGTCAAGGGCTGGTCGGTCCGCCAGGCGTACGAGGGCATCGCGATCCTTCAAAGTCCGAACGGGGTCGTCGAAGTCGTGTTGGGACAGCAGGTGCCCGGCCTTGGTCGAATCGAAGAGATCAAGAACGAGAATGGTCGTCTGGTGGTGGAGTCCAGCGGGGGCGTCATCTACTCGTCACGCAAGGCGGCGCCGTGATCGACGCCGTCCTCTATTGGCGGTGATGCTCGAAGTTGGTGCATAGCAAATCGGTCTCCGCCTCCGCGATCGGCGCACGAAACAGGCGGCAGCTGAACTCGACCGTGGCCTTGCCGTCCGCGGTGGTGCGATCCTCCCGGAGGAAGATGCATCGCCTGCAAACGTCGGTGTGGTGCCGCTGCTCGGCCGCGTCCGACTGATCCAGCACGTGACGGAGCGTGTCGCGAAATTGGATCTTGGTCTCGTCGTCGAGGACGGCGATCGCCTCGAGGAGCACGCTGATGGGATCGCGCACCAGGAGCTTCTTGCCCTGCTGCGTGACGCTGAGCATCACCGAGCGCTTGTCGGTGGTGGAGCGCTGCCGCTCAATATATCCCAGCCGCTCGAGCTCGCCGATGATGAATGAGGCGGTGCCGCGCGTTGTGCCGACATAGCTCGCGAGTGCCGAGGGCGTTCGGGAAAACCGGTTGGCGCGGGAGAGGAAGCGCAGGGCCATCCATTCGCGGTCGCGCAGGCCATGCTTGGTGCCTTCGAACCACAGGATACGAGCTATCTGTCCCACTAATTCAATCGCTTCGCGAGCTAAAATCATTTCAAGTCCGGGTCGGATAAAGCTTTATTCAATTGGGCTTTCGATCGCGTAATCCGGGCGGTGAGAATGAAGCTGTCGAGCGATCCTTCGCTCGAAGCGGGACGACCTACCGCGCTTGGAAGACGCTTCTCCGTTCTGGAGATGGAAGTTTCGGATGTGGAACTAGAGCGTCACACAGAAAGGTCGAGTAAACCGCACTGCTCAAGTCTTCTGAAAATTTCAGTCAAATGACCAAGGCTCGCGCGCAAAAATCCGATCATGTGCGATGCGTAAGCAACATGATGTGTCGTTATGGCCACGATGGAGCCTCAGTTGCTGCGGCGGATCATTTCGATTGCGCGAAACAGCGGATCGTCTGCAACATCTGTGGCGGGGCCTGCGATGGAACAACCGTCACTTTCGGTTAATGGATGTTGCGCTGCAATGCAGCTAGGCGGTTAAATCCGGACTGAGATCGAATCCGAGGAATGCCGGATTGTCTTCTGTCGTCGAGCAAGCAAAGCCGTTCAGCGTCAGGCGCGCAGCATTGGCCGCCACGGTCGGCAACATGCTCGAATTTTACGACTTCATCACCTACAGCTTCTTCGCCATCCAGATTGGCCATGCCTTCTTCCCAACCCAGAGCGAGTACAGCAGCCTGATGCTGTCGCTGGCGACCTTCGGCGCCGGCTTCGTGACGCGGCCGATCGGCGGGATCGTGCTCGGGATCTATTCCGACCGGATCGGCCGGCGGCCTGCCATGCTGTTGAGCTTCGCGCTGATGGGGGCTTCGATCCTGACCATCGCGCTCACGCCATCTTATCAAGCGATCGGCCTTGCAGCGCCGATCATCGTGATCGCGGCCCGGATGGCGCAAGGCTTTGCCCTCGGTGGCGAGGTTGGGCCCACCACAGCCTACCTGATCGAGATCGCTCCGCCCGAGCATCGGGCCCTGGTGGTGGCATGGCAGCCTGCGAGCCAGGAGATCGCCGCAACCGCAGGCGCGCTCGTCGGCGTCATCCTGAGCAAGACCATGGCGCCGGAGATGCTGGATTCCCATGGCTGGCGGGTGGCGTTCCTGATCGGGGCCGTCTGCCTGCCGTTCGGGCTCTGGATGCGCCGGACGCTGCCCGAGACGATTCCGCAGGCTGGAGCCGCTGTCGCAGCGAAAGAGCGCACGGGCCATCTTTCGCTGGCCCGGCGCCACCTCGGCGTCATCGCACTGGCGTTGATGATTTTGGCCAGCGGCACGATCTCGACCTACGTGACGCAATACATGACGACCTATGCGCAGAACACGCTGCATGTCTCGTCGACACTGGCCTTTGCCGTGTCGCTCGTCAGCAACGGCATTCAGTTTGTCGGTGCACTGGTCGGTGGATGGCTTGCCGATCGTCTCGGCCGCAAGCCGGTGATGATCTGGCCCCAGCTCGCAACCCTCCTGCTGACCTATCCGACCTTCCTGTGGATCGTGCACGCGCCCGGCTCGCTGTCGCTCCTGGTCGGTTTCGGTCTCCTATCCGTCATCGGTTCGCTGCCGTTCACGGCGTTCTATGCGACCTTCACCGAGGCGCTGCCCCAGAACATCCGCGGCGGCGTGTTCGCGACTGTCTATGCGGTCGCGATCGCGAGCTTTGGCGGTACGGCGCAGCTCGTGGTCACCTGGCTCCTCCACGTCACCGGCAATCCGCTGGCGCCGGCCTGGTATCTCCTGCTTGCGGCAATCGTCGGACTTGTCGCAATGAGCCTGATGCCCCGAGACTGCGCCCGTGAAACAGCGTCAGTGGCAGACCTGAAAGCGCCGCGCTCGCAGGCTGGTGATTTGCGTTTCGCCGGCAAGTGTCGGCGAATGCGTCGCCTGAAGGGTCAGGGCCAGGCATCAGGAAGGATAAACCGATGAGCATTGAAACCACCGTGACTTCCGACGTCGTTGGGCTGACGAAAGTCGCCCCGGTCTCCCGCCGCGGATTCATGAGCGCCACTGCGGCCGTCGCCGCCGGCTATACACTTGCGGCCGGGCCGGTCCGTGCCGAGGTCATCACGACAGACACGAGCGGCCTCGAGGCCGGCGTTGCCAAGATCAAGGTCGGCTCCGAAGAGATGCCTGCCTACTTCGCCCGTCCTGCCGGCAACACCAAGGCGCCGGTGATCATCGTGGCGATGGAGATCTTCGGCCTGCACGAATACATCAAGGACGTGACGCGGCGCCTGGCCAAGCTCGGCGCATTCGCGGTCGCGCCCGACTATTACTTCCGCAAGGGCGTCGACCTCACCAAGATCACCGAGATCAAGGACCTGCTGCCGATCGTCAATGCGAAGCCGGACGCCGAACTATTGTCCGATCTCGATGCAACGGTGGCATGGGCGGGATCGCAAGGCGGTGACACCGCGAGGCTCGGCATCATCGGCTTCTGCCGCGGTGGGCGTACCGTCTGGGAATATGCCGCACACAACGGCACACTCAAGGCCGGCGTCGCCTTCTACGGCCCGCCGGTCGATCCGGCCAATCCGCTCTGGCCGAAGAGCCCGCTCCAACTCGCGCCCGAGATGAAGGCGCCCGTGCTCGGCCTCTATGGCGGAGCCGACGCCGGTATTCCCATCGCACAAGTCGAGCAGCTCAAGGCGGCGCTCGAGCAGAACAAGAAGACGGCCGAATTCAAGATCTACCCCGAAGCGCCGCACGGCTTCCATGCCGACTACCGCGGCAGCTATCGCAAGGATGCGGCGGAAGATGCCTGGAAGCAGGCGCAGGCCTGGTTCAGGAAATACGGCGTCCTGAGCTGACGCTGGATTTTAAAGGGCGGCCGATCGGCCGCCCTATTCTCTATCAAGGCGCGCCATCCGGGACGCGCCGGAGATGCCGGAACCCTATCGTCCTTCGCCTGCGCGCCACAGCGCATCCAGACCGTGCCGATAGGTCGGGTGGGCCAGCGTGACGCCGAGCTCGCGCTTCAATTTCGCGTTGGCGACACGGGCGCTGCTGGCATAGAAGCTGCGGGCCATCGCCGACATCGCGGCTGTCTCGAACGCTTCCTCGGCTGGCGCTGCAACGCCCATGAGCTGCGCGGCGTAGGCGATCACGTCCTGCGGCGGCGCGGGCTCGTCGTCGCAGACGTTCCAGGTGCCACCGTTCTGATGGCGAACCGCGGCCATGATCGCGCTCGCAATGTCGTCGACATGGATGCGGTTGAAGACTTGTCCGGGCTTGATGATGCGCCGGGCCGTTCCCGCTCGCAGCGTCACCAGCGCGTTGCGGCCGGGGCCGTAGATGCCTGCAAGGCGCAGGATCGCGACATCGCTGCGTGCCGCGTCCGTCCAGGCCTGCTCCGCTGCGACCCGCATCCGCGCGCGATCGAGAGCGGCCTGCGGCGGCGTGCTCTCGTCCACCCATGCGCCGGCGTGATCGCCATATACGCCGATGGTGGAGAGATAGACGATCTTGCGGCGGCCCGCCGCAAGCATGTCCGCGAAGGCCGCGATTGCTGGATCGCCGGCGATGCCGGGCGGGATCGATATGAGGAGGACATCGGCGTCGCTGATACGCTCGACCGTCGCGCGATCGGGATCAGTCCCGGAAAACGGATGCAGCTCGACGCCGGCGATGTCGTCCCGCTTCGCGGGATCGCGCACCGTGCCGGCGATATGCGAGAAGCTGCCGCCAAATCTGCGGACGAAGTGCCGGGCACTATAGCCGAGGCCAAGAATGAAGAGCCGCATGCGTCTCCCGTGCAAGTCGGAGTTCCCGTTCGCGCCGCAGCGCACCTCTGCTCATAAGAGATTTTTGGGTCCGCCAAAAGATACTGCAATTTTGCTCGCCCGCCAGTGCGGGCGATGCTCGTTCGGCGCAGGAGGCCATGACACGCGCCCCCAATCCACCGGGAGAAGTCCTTGCCGTCGACGTCGATCGTACAGGCACCCGCCTCGATGTCCGGCGATGCTGTCGAGCTGATCCGCCGTGCGGCCGCGCTGATCTTCGATGTCGATGGCACCCTGGCCGAGACCGAGGAGCTGCATCGGCAGGCCTTCAACCATGCCTTCGCCCGCTACGGTCTCGGCTGGCATTGGGACCGCGCCGTCTACAAGGATCTGCTGCGGGTGACCGGCGGCAAGGAACGCGTTCGCGCCTACCATGAAAGGTTGCGGATTGCTCCATCGTTGTCTGACGAAGACGTCGCAGAGCTTCACCGCATCAAGACCGCGCATTATGCCGAGCTGATTGAAACAGGCTGCTGTCCGCTACGGTCGGGCGTCGCGGACCTGTTGGCCGGGGCGTTGTCGCGCGGCCAGCGGCTTGCGATTGCGACCACGACCTCGCACGGCAATATCGATGCGCTGCTGTCGCGGGCGCTGGGCAAACGCTGGGCCGCGGACTTCGACGCGATCGTCGCTGGTGACGATGTCCGTCACAAGAAGCCGGCGTCGGACGTCTATCTCGAGATCCTGACGCGGCTGAAGCTGGCGCCTATGGAGTGCGCTGCGATCGAGGATTCCGCCAACGGCCTGATCGCGGCCTCGCGGGCGAACATTCCTGTGCTCATCACCCGAAGCATGTTCTTCCGGGACGATGACTTCACCGAGGCGCGGTTCGTACTGGATGATCTGTCGGGACTCGGATGAGGCCGCCGATCAAAAAACTGAAAAACAACCCCATGCAAAGTAGATCGCGCCGGCGTGACGGCCGCGTTCAATGGACCCGGTGACTCGGGCTATCGTCCTCAGCTTGCTCGACAATCTGCGCGATCGGGCTCGACTGGTGATGAACGAGGCGCCAATCGTCGCCGACGCGCCGAAAATGGTTGGCCGCGGCCAAAGCGGTGCCGTCGACGATCTCGATGCAGAGCACGCGCGCGCTGTCACCGTCGACGATCGCCTGCGGCTCGGCACAGGCGATCTGCGGCCGCTCCGGATTCTGCAGGATGTCGCGCCAGCTTCCGATCACGGTGGCACGGCCGACGATCGCGGGCCAGCCGGGATGGATGCAGGAGATGGTGTCGTCATCCGCCCACATCCGCTCCATGCCGTCGAAGTCGCCGGTCGCGAAGGCGGCGTAAAAGGCCGCGTTGGCGGCGATCACCTTGCTGTCCTTTGCCATGCCTCTCGGGTGGGCCAATGACAGGCAAAAATCAAGCGCGACTTCCGTTCGACTTTGACCGCAGTGCAGCATTCAGGGTGCTGCTGCCCATTTCGTGATCAGGCGGAGACGAGCGTCTCCACCGCCCGCCGCGCGCCTTGCGTATAGAGACGGCCGAGCGCCGCAGTCACGGCCTCGCGCAGGCGCGGTTCGGCTCCCAAGGCCCCGAACACCTTCTCGACTCCGAGCAGCGCAGGCGCGAGCCGTTCGACGACGGGACCGGCCTCGCGCGCCAGCGCCGCGAGCTCGGCGGCGAGCGGATCGCGCACATCGATCGCGCGGCCCTGCTCGTCGAGCGCGGTGACGTAGCGCATCCAGCCGGCCACGGCGAGCGCATGCGTCGCGATCGGCAGGTTCTTGAGCAGGCGATCCTGCATCGCGCCGAGCAGGCGTTGCGGAAGTTTTTGCGAGCCGTCCATCGCGATTTGCCAGGTGCGGTGATGCAGTGCCGGATTGGCGAAACGCTTGAGCAGCGAGGCACGGTAGGCGGCGAGATCGGTGCCTGCAGGCATCGTCAGCGTCACCGCGGCCTCTTCCATGACCTGCGCGGCGAGACGCGCGAAATGCGGATCCAGCATGGTGTCGGCGATGGTCTCGTAGCCCGCGAGATAGCCGAGATAGGCGAGCGCCGAATGGCTGGCGTTGAGCAGCCGCAGCTTCATCAGCTCGAATGGCTTGACATCAGTGACGAGCTCGACGCCCGCAGCGGCAAAGTCAGGCCGGCCCGCCGTGAAGCGGTCCTCGACCACCCATTGCGTAAAGGGTTCGGTCATGACCGGCCAGGCGTCGCGCAGGCCGAGCGCGGCGGACACCGCATCGCGGTCGGCATCCGTCGTCTCCGGCACGATGCGATCGACCATGGTCGAAGGAAAAGCGGCCGTATCCGCGATCCATTTGCCGAGATCCGTCGACCGGAGCGCCGCGAACTGCGTCACGATCCGCTGCACGGTGTGACCGTTGGCCGCAAGGTTATCGCAGCACAGCACGGTGAAGGGCGGAATGCCGAGCGCGCGCCGGCGCGCCAGCGCAGCCACGATGAAGCCCGGAGCCGAGCGCGGCGCGTCGAGATTGTTCAGATCGTGCACGACGTCCGGATGCCGCTCGTCGAGATCACCGGTCTGCGGCGTGTGGCAATAGCCTTTCTCGGTGACGGTGAGGGAGACGATGCGAATGGCGGGATCGGCCAATCTGTCAACGAGCCGTGCCGGGTTCTCGCGTGCGACGACGCTGTCGAGCAGCGCGCCGATGACGCGGTGCCCGGTGCCTTCGGCTGCGCGTATGGCAATGGTGTAGAGATGATCCTGCGGGGCGAGGGCCTCGCGTGTATGCGGGCTGCGCAGGCTTGCGCCGATGATGCCCCAGGAAGCGGCGCCGTTGGCAAGGCAATCGTCGATGACGACGGCCTGATGCGCGCGATGAAAAGCTCCCAAGCCAAGATGCACGATGCCGGGCGTGACGCGCGAACGGTCATAGGCCGGGCGGCGGATGGCCGGCGGCAGCCGGTCGAGATTGGCGCGGCCAAGGCTCATGAACGTTTCTCCTTTGATTTTGCGCTGCTTGACATGGCGCCTGCCCTCGGTCAATTGGTAAGACCAATTATCCAAAAATGGGCCGCGGGCACCGAGCTGGCTGCGCGACCCTTTCGGGGAGGCCAGCGTGCCGCTGGAAGCTGTGGAGGCGAGACGGCTCTATCGCCAGGTCGCCGATCAATTGCGAAGCCTGATCGACAGCGGCGAGTACGCGGTCGGCAGCCGCTTGCCGACCGAGCGCGAGCTCGCCGAGCAGCTCAGGGTTTCTCGGCCGACGGTGCGCGAAGCCTTGATCGCGCTCGAAGTCGAAGGCCGCGTCCGCATTCGCGTCGGGTCGGGCATCTATGTGATCGAGCCTGCTGCCGTTGTGGCGCCCGCAAGCGCGACCGTGATCGAGGGCCCGTTCGAGCTGCTGCGCGCCCGCGAATTCCTGGAAAGCGCGATCGCCGAGCAGGCCGCGCGTGTGGCGACCAAGGACGATATCGCCCGCATCGACGCTTCCCTTCTCGCGATGGAGAATGTCGAGCATCCCGGCGAAGCCTCAATGGTCCACGACCGTGCGTTCCACGTCGCGATCGCCGGAAGTCTCGGCAATGCCGTTCTGGTGCGCGTTATCGGCGAGCTGTTCGACCAGCGTCACAATCCCTATTTCGCGAAGCTCGCCCATTATTTCGAGAGCCCGGGCACCTGGCGCACCGCGCTCGACGAGCACCGCGCCGTGCGCGATGCGATCGCGGCGCATGATCCGGACGCCGCGCGCGATGCGATGCGCGATCATCTGGTGCGTTCGCAGGAGCGTTTTGCGCAGAATTTCGGCGCCGGCGGCGCGGCGGGATTGTCCGCCGGGGGCGACCGGACGGGCCGATATGAGGCAAAGCCGGCAAAACCAAAACGAGCGTCGAAGACGCAGGCCAAAAGCGGCAGCGCGCGGCGGCGATGAGATTGGGCGGCCCGTCTCCGTTTCGGGGCGGGCGAACAAGAAGCAGAGTTAGTAATGGAGGTAAGTCAGTGTTGAAGAAGATGACGATGGTGCTGGCGGTCTCGGCCGCGGCAATGGTCGCGGCGACCAATCCCGGCATGGCGCAGACCAAGCTCAAATGGGCCCATGTCTACGAGACCTCGGAGCCGTTCCACGGCGCCTCGGTCTGGGCCGCGCAAGAGATCGGCAAGCGCACCAACGGGCGCTACCAGGTCGACGTCTATCCGGCGTCGCAGCTCGGCAAGGAAGCCGACATCAACCAGGGTCTCTCGCTCGGCTCGGTCGACATCATCATCTCCGGCTCGAGCTTCGCGGCCAAGAGCTTCCCGCCGATCGGCGTGACCTACTATCCCTACACCTTCCGTGATGCCGACCATCTCCTCGCCTACACCAAGAGCGACATCTTCAAGGAGCTCGCCAAGGGCTATGAGGACAAGAGCGGCCACCACATCGTCGCGGTGACCTATTACGGCGTGCGCCAGACCTCGTCGAACAAGCCGATCAAGACCTGTGCCGATCTGAAGGGCCTGAAGATGCGCGTGCCCGACGTTCCGGCCTATCTGGCGATGCCGCGCGCCTGCGGCGCCAACACCGCGCCGATCGCGTTCGCCGAAGTCTATCTCGCGCTCCAGAACGGTACCGTCGAGGCGCAGGAGAACCCGCTGACCACGATCGAGGCCAAGAAGTTCTACGAGGTGCAGAAGCACATCGTTCTGACCGGCCACATCGTCGACCACCTCAACACGGTGGTGGCGGGCGCGCTCTGGAAGAAGCTCAGCGACGAGGACAAGAAGATCTTCACTGACGTGGCACAGGAGGCGGCTGCCAAGGCCACCGAGGAGATCAAGCAGAACGAAGCCAAGCTGGTCGCCTTCTTCAAGGAGAAGGGCCTGACCGTGACCGAGGTCGACAAGGGCGAGTTCCGCGACATCGTGCTGAAGAACGTTCCGTTCGAGACCTTCGGCTATCGCAAGGCCGACTGGGAACGGATTCAGGCGGTCAAGTAACCAACGCCAATCTCGCTGCAAGATCCTCATGGTGAGGAGCGCGAAGCGCGTCTCCGGACGATGCGTTGCATCGCCGGGCGAACCATGAAGGCCCCGGTGTCGCTCAGGTGTCGCCCGGGGCCAGCCTTCGAGACGCTTGCTTCGCAAGCTCCGCAGGATGAGGAGCGGAGCGAGTTTGATGCAGTAGAACTAACTCGTCATTCCGGGTTCGGCTCTTCGAGCCGTCCCGGAATGACGATTGAGACGATTGGAGAGTAACCTCATGTCGACCGCCGAAACGCACCGGCAGATGACCGCGGACGAGATCGCCCATACCTTCGAGGAGGAGGCGACGCCGAAGGTCGATCTCGGCATCTACGCTTTCGAGGACTGGGTCGCGCTGGCGATCTTCTGGGTGATGGCGCTCGCCGTCTTCCTCCAGTTCTTCACCCGGTATGTTCTCAATGACAGCTATGCCTGGACCGAGGAGATCGCGACCTATTGCCTGATCGGCGTGGTCTTCATCGGCGCGTCGATGTGCGTAAGGCTGTCGCGGCATATCCAGGTCGACCTGGTCTATCGCTATTTGCCCCACCTCGTGGCGCGTACGCTGTCCACAGTGATCGACCTGATCCGGATCACCTTCTTCGGCTACGCCATCAAGCTGGTCTGGGTCTACATCCAGATCATCGGCGACGAACAGATGACCACGATCAACATTCCCAAGAACTACGTCTATTACGCCGTGCTGGTCGGCTTCGTGCTGATGTTTGTGCGCTCCGTGCAGGTGGCGCTGCAACATCTGCGACAGGGCTATTCGATCCTCGAACGTCCTGGCGCCTACGACGGTTTTGAAGGGTAACGTCATGCTGCTGTTGCTTGGAGGCTTTCTTATTCTGATGCTGCTCGGCGTTCCCGTGGCGATTGCCATGGCTGCGTCGTCGCTGCTCTACATTCTGGTCAGCGGCGTGACGCCTGATGTCACGCTGGCGCAGCGCATGATCGCCGGCGTCGAGAGCTTTCCGCTGCTCGCCGTGCCATTCTTCATCCTGGCCGGCAACCTCATGAACATCGCCGGCGTCACCGGCCGCATCTACAAATTCGCGGTCGCGCTGGTCGGCTGGATGCGCGGCGGTCTCGGTCACGTCAACATCATCGGCTCGGTGATCTTCTCTGGCATGTCCGGCACCGCGATCGCGGATGCCGCCGGTCTCGGTACCATCGAGATCAAGGCGATGAAGGACCACGGCTACTCCACCGAGTTCTCCGTCGGTGTCACCGCGGCTTCGGCGACGCTCGGGCCGATCATCCCGCCGTCGCTGCCCTTCGTGATCTACGGCATGATGGCGAACGTCTCGATCGGCGCGCTGTTCCTCGGCGGCGTCATTCCGGGCATCGTCCTGACGCTGTTCATGATGGCCACGGTCACCTACTTCGCGCACAAGAACAAGTGGGGCAGCGACACGCCGTTCTCCTGGCCGCAACTCGGCTCGGCCGGGCTCGAGATCGTCATCGTGCTCTCTTTCCCGCTCGCGATCTGGCTGATGACGCTCGCAGGCCTCTCGACCAACATGGCGGTCGTCATCGGTCTCGGCACGCTGCTCGTGATCGACTGGTACTTCGACTTCTCGGCGGTGATGGCGCTGATGGCGCCCGTGATCCTGATCGGCGGCATGACGCTCGGCTGGTTTACTCCGACGGAAGCCGCGGTCGCTGCGGTGATATGGTCGCTGTTCCTCGGTCTCGTTCGTTACCGTACCATGACGTTCCAGACCGTCGCCAAGGCGACCTTCGACACCATCGAGACCACGGCATCGGTGCTGTTCATCGTCACCGCCGCGTCGATTTTCGCCTGGCTGCTGACGGTGTCGCAAGCTGCGCAGATGCTTTCAGACTGGATGCTCAGCATCACCCAAAACAAATGGGTGTTCCTGGCGCTCGCCAACATCCTGATCCTGTTCGTCGGCTGCTTCATCGACACCACGGCGGCGATCACCATCCTGGTGCCGATCCTGTTGCCGATCGTGCTCAAGCTCGGCATCGATCCGATTCATTTCGGTTTGATCATGACGCTGAACCTGATGATCGGCCTGTTGCATCCGCCGCTCGGCATGGTGCTGTTCGTTCTTGCCCGAGTGGCAAAGCTCTCGGTCGAGCGTACGACGGTCGCGATCCTGCCCTGGCTGGTGCCGCTGATGCTCGCGCTGATCGCGATCACCTACATCCCCGAACTGACCCTCTGGTTGCCGAAATACATGGGACTTTCCAAATGACATCCATAGCTCTCGCCGCAACCCTGTTCGGCCCTGAAGATCTGCGCATGATCGAGCATCCGCTCGAGAAGCTCGCAGACGGCATGGTGCGCATCCGCTTCGGCGCCGGCGGCATCTGCGGCTCGGACATGCACTACTTCCGTCATGCGCGGACGGGTGATTTCGTGGTGAAGTCGCCGCTGGTGCTCGGCCATGAGATCTCCGGCGAGGTGGTGGAGATTTCCGGCTCCGTAACCAACCTGAAGGTCGGCGACCGCGTCGCCGTCAACCCCTCGCGCTGGTGCGGCCATTGCGTCGCCTGCCGCGAGGGCCGGCCGAACCTCTGCGAGAACATCTTCTTCATGGGCTCGGCGTCGAAGACGCCGCACATGCAGGGCGGCTTCGCCAATTACTTCGACGCGATCCCGGCGCAGTGCGTGAAGATTCCAGACCACGTGTCCTATCAGGCCGCGGCGCTCGCTGAGCCGCTCGCGGTCTGCCTGCACGCGGTCGCGCGCGCCGGCAACATCGAGGGCAAACGCGGCATCATCTTCGGCGCCGGCCCGATCGGGCTTCTGACCATGCTCGCCGCACGGCGCGCCGGCATGGCCGACATCACAGTGGCCGACATCGCGCCGGCGCCGCTCGCTTTTGCGAGCCGGCTCGGTGCCTCCCACGTCGAGAATGTCGCGGGTGGGGAAGAGGGCCTGAAGGCGCAGGCCGCCTCACGCCCCTACGACGTCGCTTTCGAGGTTTCGGGCACGGCCGCGGGGCTTGCCAGCGCGATTGGCATCGTCAGGCGCGGCGGCACGGTGGTGCAGATCGGTAACCTGCCGGGCGGCCAGATCCCCACACCGGCGAATGCTGTGATGGCGAAGGAGATCGACCTGCGCGGCTCGTTCCGTTTCGGGCTCGAATTCATGACGGCGGTGGAACTGATCGGGACCGGCAGCGTCGATGTGCTGTCGTTGGTCACCGCCGAGCGGCCGCTGTCGACCGCGCCCGATGCGCTGCGGCTTGCGCTCGACCGCTCGCAGAGCGTCAAGGTCGTGCTGACCGCGAACTGATCTTAGGAGAATTCCGATGATGCTGCAGGGTTGGCGCTGGTACGGGCCGGATGATCCGGTGTCGCTCGACGATGTCAGGCAGGCCGGCGCGACGGATATCGTCTCGGCGCTGCATCAGGTGCCGATCGGCGAGGCCTGGACGCGCAGGGACGTCGAGGAGCGCAAGAACTTCATCGAGCGCGGCCAGCCCGGTCGCTCGCAACTGACCTGGTCGGTGGTGGAATCGATTCCGATCCCCGACGACGTCAAGCGTCTGGGGGGCTGAGGCGACGCGGTCGATCGACGCGTGGATCGCGAGCCTGGAGGCAGTGGCCGCCGCCGGTATCAAGATCATCTGCTACAACTTCATGCCGGTGGTCGACTGGTGCCGTACCGATCTGGAGTGGGAGCTGCCGAACGGCGCCCGCGCCATGCGCTTCGACCAGGACCGCTTTGCGGCTTTCGAGCTGCACATCCTGAAGCGCCCGGCCGCGACCGCCGAGTATTCGCCGGAGCAGCAGGCGCGCGCGAAAAAGCTGTTCGACAAGATGAGCCAGGCCGATATCGACTATCTCGTCATGGTCATCGCCAGCGCGCTGCCCGGCTCGACCACCGAGCCGATGACCATCCCGCAATTCCGCGACCGGCTCGAGCAGTATCGCGACATCACGCCAAAAATCCTGCGGCAGCATCTCGCCGAGTTCTTGGGCCGCGTCACACCTGTGGCCGAGCAGCTCGGCGTCTCGCTGACCCTGCATCCGGACGATCCGCCGCGGCCGCTGTTTGGCCTGCCGCGCGTGGCTTCGACCGCCGACGACTACCAGGCGCTGTTCGATGCCGTGCCGTCGAAGGCCAACGGGATCTGTTTTTGCACCGGATCGCTCGGCGTGCGCGCCGAGAACAACCTGCCGGAGATGGCCGAACGCTTCGGTCCGCGCATCGCCTTTGCGCATCTGCGCGCGACCAAGCGCGAGGCCGACGGCCTGTCGTTCTACGAGTCCGATCATCTCGACGGCGACGTCGACATGGTCGCGGTGCTCAAGGCGCTGCTGAAGGAGAACGCGCGGCGCTCGCCCGACAAGCAGATCGTCTTTCGTCCCGACCATGGCCATCGCATGCTGGATGATCTCGCCGCGACCAAGCGCACCAATCCCGGCTACACCGCGATTGGCCGGCTGCGCGGTCTCGCCGAGCTCCGCGGTGCGATCCGCGCGATCGAGCATCAATAGGGGGGGTGACGGGCGGCCTCCTGGCGGCCATCCGTCGAGGCGCCCGCTTTGGCGGGCTCCTCAGGATGAGGTCCTGTTTCGCGGCGAGGTCCTAGACCCTCATGGTGAGGAGCGCCGCTTTGCGGCGCGTCTCGAACCATTGAAGCCCAGCACGCTCGCGGAATTTGTCAAAGTTCCCGCCCTATGCGAAAGTAGCGCCATTCCAATTTCGATCGACGCATTGCAGCCGAAACCATTTGGGAGCTGGATGTGAGCATTCTGGTCGAACTCCCTCCCGATCAATACGATCGGAACGCATTCGCGAAATTCAACAAGGATGCTGCCGATTTCGATCTCGGCGTCGCGCGCGCGATGATGTGGATGTCGCAGCTTGCGTATGAGACCCACGTGCCTGATACGATCGAGGCTGTCGCTGCCCTCTGGAACCTGGCTGATGTCAGGACGCTGATACAGCCGGTGAAGTCGACGCTTCCGGTGTCGGACAGCCGCGGTGTCATTGCGCGAAAGGACGGCGCGACCATTGTCGCCTTCGCCGGCACCGATCCCCTCAACCTGCTGAACTGGGTCAGCAACTTCACCCTCGGCCGCCCGAACGCACTCGTCCACGAGGGTTTCAGTGAAGCGGCGGCGGCCCTCTGGAACGACGTCAAGGCGGCGCTCGCGGCAGCAGCAGCGGCGGGCTCGCCGATCTTCATCACCGGACACAGCCTGGGAGCGGCGATTGCTGTGGTTACCGCCGATTTTGCGCGGCAGCAGTTGCAGCTCACTAAGGCGCAGATCTATCTCTACGGCTGTCCGCGTGTCGGGCTCACCGAGTTCGTCACGCCCTACGACGCCACCTTCGGCAAGATGACCTATCGTCTTGTCCATGGCGCCGATATCGTGCCGACCGTTCCGCCGCCTCAGCTCGATTTCGTGCATGTCGGCCGCTACCTCGCTTGCCGGCAGGGCGCGAAGTTCGACGCGGGTCAATTGACGCCCGGCACCGGCTCCAACGAGCCGCGGCCGGACGCCGGATTGGTCGCGCAACTCGTCAGCCTGTTCGGCGGGAAATCGCTGAGCACGCGGACCGACGCTGTCGGAAATCTTTCCGTGCTGCTGCCGTCGGGGATCGGCGATCATCTGCCGGATCGCTACTACGCGGCGCTGACGCCCGCCGAGTAGCAGGCGGCTGTCGCGGCGAAGATCAGGTGAGGCGATATAGCAGAGTTCTCGGTGTCATAGCCCGACTTGCCGGCTTCGCTGAAGCTACGCCGGCATTCGAAGGACAGAGCAGTAGCCCGGATGAGCGAAGCGATATCCGGGACGACTGGCCCCGCATGTCGCTTCGCTCATGCGGGCTACAGGTCGTCGTTCCGAACTGCGTCCTGTCGCACTCTCGGTATCATCGTCCGAGCGGCCGCAAGGCCTAGTCTGGACAGGGTTGTCCGGCGGCTCCCCACAGAGCCATGTCTTTGACATGCTCCTCGAAGGTGCCCGGTGGCGTCGTACGGCCTGCTCCGGGCGCCCAGGCGCGAGGGATGAAGCCGTTCAGCGATGCATCGTGCCGCAAATGCTCCAGCAGGCCAACGGCGTCGCGGCCGCCGTTGCGTTTGGGATCCTTCATCTGCGCACAGATCTCGGCGCCACTTTGGCCGAACCAGACGAAATCGACCGGGGCGAGCTGCCAGTCGATGCCGGCGCGCGGCGGCGCCGGTGCCGGCTCGTTCGCCTGGGTGGTGGTCATGTGACAGCTCGAGCAGGGAAGCGCCTCCGCGCCGATGCGGCTCTCTCCGCCGTGGATATTCATGCCATGCACCCGGGACCTGGTTTCACCGGCCGGCGTCCACATCGGAATCGCCCTGGCGTCGACGTGGCAGTTGGCGCAACGCGGATGTGTCACCACGGCTTCAATCCTCTTCCAGGCCTCCAGCCCCTCGACGCGACTGACGCTGCCCGGCGGCAGTACATCCTTCGCGGCCTCGTCCTTGGCCGCGACAATTCCGGTGAGGGCCGCGGTTGCCGAGGCCGCGAAGACGACCGCGATCAGAGAGCTCTTCATGACAAGCCTCAAACGAAATCGATGAACGTGTTGAAAGGCATTTCGCGAAATTGACGGGATCGACCACCCGACATCGACGGCGACCAAGGCGTTACCGATCCTGATGCCTCTGTCCGTCTTTGTCACTTCGAGGACTTCGGCTGTCGGTATCCTACTTCAATTCACCCATCATTTTCGAGCGAACTCCAGGCGCATCATCGGCTTGCCCGGCATTTCACCATTTGGACGAGGTCGCGCGGCTTCGCGGCCATCCCTTGATTGCGCCACCCGGATTGTGTAATTTTCAATCAGCGCCGATTTGATACTCAGCTTGCGGGCGCTTCAAAAAATGCAGCTAAAGAGGCCGCTATCCCTGCATCGTCCCGCATTGAGTGAATCGTCGGCCATCTCGAATGGGGAGGGCTGGATGAAATTCGCCGCCATCGCGGATGTGCACGGGAATCGTCCCGCGCTTGAAGCCGTACTTGCCGACATTGCTGCGCTCGGCATCAACGAGGTCGTAAACCTTGGTGACCACGTCAGCGGCCCGCTCGAGGCAGCCCGAACTGCGGACCTGCTGATCGAACGCGGTTTTCCGTCGGTGCGCGGAGATCAGGACCGAATTCTCGTCGAACTCTGGCAGGCCGGCACCTCGGCTCGCAGCGATTTCCAACAGCTCGAGCGCAAGCATTTCGGTTGGATGGCAAGCATGCCGCCCACGCTGAGGTACAGGGAACAGGTGTTCCTGTGCCATGGATCGCCAGGGGACGATGCGGCCTTTTGGCTCGATCATATTGCCGACGATGGCAGCGCACGCCCGAGCGGGATCGAGGCCATCGAAGCCGGAGCTGAGGGGATCGACGCCCGCCTCATCCTGTGTGCTCACACCCATATTCCGAGAATCGTTCGCCTCAGGGACGGACGAATGGTCGTCAATCCCGGCAGCGTTGGGCTGCCCGGTTACGATGGGAAGGCGCCTGTTCCTTACGTGGTCGAGGTCGGCACGCCTCACGCGTGCTACGCGATTCTGGAGCATGCCGGGGAAGGCTGGCTCGCGACTCTCCGCTACGTGCCCTACGACAACACGGCCATGGCCGCACTGGCGCGCAGCAAGGGAATGCTCACCTGGGCGAGCGCGATTGCGACGGGTTGGGTGCAACGGGAGGGTGGGTAGTCCCGGCCGCCGGGCTTTGACCAGGCTTGCGCCATCACCTCTGTTCGTTAGTGCACGACCAGCACCGGCACGCTTCCGTCCGCAAGGACCTCCGATGTTTGACTCCCCAGGAATAGCTTCTTGAGACCGCGGCGTCCGTGAGAGCCCATGACGATCAAGTCGCAGCCTCCAGACCTTGCTGTTTGGATGATTGCAGTGGCCGGGTGCGCATTCGGAACATGCAAGAGTTTTGCAGATATCCCGATTTGGTCTGCCATGGTACGCGCTTCATCGAGGACTTTGCTGGCACGTTCCTTGGAGGCTGCGTCAAAGGCATCGACCTCCTGCTGCGACGGTATCCATCCTCCGGTGTGTCCGCCCCCATAGTCGATCGGCAGCGGTTCCGTCACGGCGATGACTGTCACCTTGGCACTCAAGGCCTTGGCCAAAGCAATCCCGTGCTTGAGGCCGTGTCTCGCGACATCCGAGCCATCCGTGCTCAGGAGAATATGGGCGTACATTTGGCAGCTCCCTTTCTCGACGACATTGTCTCCATCTCCCGGCGCGCTGGTTTGATCTCAACGCGGGGTCCGCACATTCATGGACAGACCAGCACGGGCGTTTTCGCGTGCGCCAGCACCTTGTTCGTCACGCTCCCGATGAGGAGCGCGGAGAGTCCGCTGCGCCCATGCGATGACATGACAATGAGATCGCAGCCCTTGTCCGCGGCTGCTGCGATGATGGCTTGATGGGGTTGCCCGCTCTCGCCTTGGATAGTCTCGCAGGAAACACCAGCCGTCTTGGCCGAACTTGCGGCGCCCTCCAAAACGCTCTTGGCCTGTTCCTTGCGCAGCTCGGCATATGTTGCGATTGCTTCAAGGAACCGGCCTGAGACTTCGGCAAACGGTTCCACAACGAAGATGAAAGACACTTTGGCGCCAAGGGATTTCGCCAGCGCCAATCCGTGCGTCACCCCACGCTCTGCTAGCTTTGACCCATCTGTCGGAATGAGAATATGCCGGTACATGCTACCTCCCGATTGTCTGGACGTATTGCTGCCTTGCGCAGGTCAGCTCGGCTCGCCTTTCGGATGTAGTCTTGCGATAAATCAATCTATACAGATGTCCGCAAATCCGCCAGCCCGGACGTCTGCCGAGATCCGCCATGGCGCCGCTGCCAGAGGTTTGGAGGAACTCGTGCCGCCAGGCTGTCGCGGTTCCGCAGAACTTCCAGTCAGGTTGGACTAAAATTCGCAATCGGGTGGAGTGAACTCTGACGCATTCATTGACGTTCGCGATTGGTGATATTCACGGGTGCTTCGAGGAGCTGCTCGCGCTGCTCGCCGTGTGCGACATTGCGCGTCAAGGAGAGGACGCCAGGTTCATCTTCGTCGGCGATTATATCGACAGAGGGCCCGACAGTCGTCGGGTTGTGGATTTCCTCATCCGCCGGCAATCGGAGCAGGGACGTCGCTGCATCTGCCTGCGCGGCAATCATGAGGAGATGTTGATCCGGGCTGCCAGCAGGCGTCGCTCGGACCGCGATCTGATGAACTGGTGGGGGAATGGCGGCGAACAGACCCTCGAGAGCTACGGCGTCGATGACCCCGGCGATCTGCCTGCCGAACACCTGGCATGGGTTCAGCAGCTTCCGCTGACGCACAAGGACCGGCATCGGCTTTTCGTCCATGCCGGGGTCCGGCCCGGCGTCCCGCTGTCTCTTCAGTCGCAAGAGGATCTGCTCTGGATCAGAGAGCCCTTCCTCTCGTCCGCCGGTGATCACGGGCTATTTGTCGTGCACGGGCACACGCCGGTCACATCCGGGCGTCCCGATCTGCGGGCCAATCGATTGAATCTGGACACCGGCGCATGCTTCGGCGGTCCGTTGACAGCCGCGGCATTTTCGAGCGGCCGGCGTGCGCCGCTGATGTTTGCCACGAGTGTGGGCGATATCGTCCGCTTATAGCTGGACGTCCGTGGAGCAGGGCGGCCGATGAAAACGCGCCCTAATGCGTCTCGCGAAACCGGCTCAAAAACGCCTTCAGCCGTTCGCTGCGCGGCAGCGACGCGGCGTTCTGCCGCTACCTCCTTGAGAGGCATGACGTGGCCGTGGTGCCGGGCAGCTGTTTCGGCCTTGCACCTTATTTCCGCCTGTCCTACGCCACCTCGGAACAAAACTTGCGCGAAGCCGTGAGGCGCATCGCCAAAGCCTGCAGGGAGCTGTCATGACCATTCGCAATACCCGCACCGGGGGCCAGATCCTGATCGATCAGCTCGTCGCGCAAGGCGTCGAGCGCGTCACCTGCGTGCCGGGCGAGAGCTATCTGGCGGCGCTCGATGCGCTGCATGACAGCCCGATCGACGTCGTGATCTGCCGCGCCGAAGGCGGCGCCGCGATGATGGCGGAAGCTTACGGCAAGCTCACGGGACGCCCCGGCGTCTGCTTTGTCACCCGCGGCCCCGGTGCAACCAATGCCAGCCACGGCGTCCACATCGCGATGCAGGACTCGACCCCGATGATCCTGTTCGTCGGCCAGGTCGATACCGGCATGCGCGAGCGCGAGGCGTTCCAGGAGCTCGACTACAAGGCGGTGTTCGGTACCATGGCGAAATGGGCGGTCGAGATCGATCGCCCCGACCGCATTCCGGAGCTGGTCGCGCGCGCCTTCCGCGTCGCGATGCAGGGCCGTCCGGGCCCCGTGGTGATCGCGCTGCCGGAGAACATGCTGACCGAGACCGCTGCCGTCGCTGACGCGATGCGCATCGAGCCGGCGGCGAGCTGGCCCGCACCTGCCGACATCGAGCGCGTCGGCGCCATGCTCGCAAGCGCCAAGGCGCCGCTGGTCATTCTCGGCGGTTCGCGCTGGACCGATGAGGCAACCAAGAGCATCGCGCGCTTTGCCGAGCGCTTCGACCTGCCTGTCGCAACCTCGTTCCGCCGCGCGTCGCTGATCGATGCCGATCATTCGCACTATGCCGGCGACCTCGGCATCGGACCGAGCCCGGGCCTGAAGGCGCGCATCGAGGGCGCCGATGTCATTCTGCTGATCGGCGGCCGCATGTCGG
The DNA here is from genome assembly GCF_001908205.1 of Bradyrhizobium sp. NAS80.1. Classification (GTDB taxonomy): domain Bacteria; phylum Pseudomonadota; class Alphaproteobacteria; order Rhizobiales; family Xanthobacteraceae; genus Bradyrhizobium. Next base: position 31,684 of record NZ_LGHL01000122.1, on the reverse strand, counting down.
AGATGCCGTCCTCATCCTATACGCTGCTCGACATTCCGACCCCGCAGCAGAAGCTGATCCACGTGCACCCGGGCTCCGAAGAGCTCGGCCGCGTCTATCAGCCGGCGCTGGCGATCCAGGCGACGCCCGCCGCATTCGCCGCCGCCGTCGAGACGCTGAAGCCGGCCGGCGCGGTTGCCTGGAAGGGCGAGGCCGCCAAGGCGCATGCCGATTACCTGGCCTGGACCGACAAGGCGCGCGAGCTGCCGGGCGCGTTCCAGTACGGCCAGGTCATGACCTGGCTGCGCGACCGCCTGCCGAAGGACGCGATTGTCTGCAACGGCGCCGGCAACTATGCCGGCTGGATCCATCGCCACCACCGCTTCCACAGCTTTGCGGCCCAGCTCGCGCCGACCTCGGGCTCGATGGGCTATGGTGTTCCTGCCGGCGTGCTCGCCAAGCGGCAGTATCCGGATCGCGTCGTCGTCGCCTTTGCCGGCGATGGCTGCTTCCTGATGAACGGCCAGGAATTCGCAACGGCCGTGCAATACGACGCACCGCTGATCGTCATCGTCGTCGACAATTCGCAATACGGCACCATCCGCATGCACCAGGAGCGCGACTATCCCGGCCGCGTTGTGGGCACCCAGCTCAAGAACCCTGACTTCGCGATGTATGCGAAGGCGTTCGGCGGCCACGGCGAGCGTGTCGAGCGCACCGAAGAGTTCGCGCCGGCGTTCGAGCGCGCGCTCGCTTCTGGCAAGCCGTCGATCCTCCACTGCATCATCGATCCGCGCGCGATCTCGGTCGGCAAGGATTTTGTGCCGCAAGTGAAGGCTTAGCCGATGCCTGAAGGCCGCCACGTTGCCATCATCGGAGCCGGCGCGGTCGGCGTGATCAGCGCCATCGAGGCGCTGCGCGAGGGCCATCGCGTCACGCTGATCGACGCGGGCGAGCCCGGTGGCGAACAGGCGGCGAGCTATGGCAACGCCGGCTGGCTGTCGTCGCATTCGGTGATCCCACCGGCGGAGCCGGGCATCTGGAAGAAGGTGCCGGGCTATCTGATGGACCCGCTCGGGCCGCTCGCGATCCGCTGGTCGTATTTGCCGAAAGCCTTGCCCTGGCTGATCAAGTACCTGCTCTCGGGCTGGACCGAGGCGCGCGTCGAGAAAACGGCCTTTGCGCTGCGCGACCTGTTAAAGGACGCGCCGTTACTGCACAGGAAGCTTGCGGAAGAAGCGGGCGTTCCTGAGTTGGTCGAACGCAACGGCGTGATGCATGTCTTCCCGTCGCGCGGCAACTTCGACAACGATCTCGGCTGGCGCCTGCGCAAGAAGGTCGGCGTCGAATGGATGGAGCTCAACGCCGACGAGATGCGTCAGCGCGAGCCGGATTTGCATCCGCGCTACACCTTTGGCGTGGTGGTGGAGGAAGCCGGCCGCTGCCGCGATCCCGGCGCTTACGTTGCCGCGCTCGCCAATCACGCGATCGCCAGCGGCGCCAAGCTGCTGCACGCCAAGGCGACCGGGCTCAAGCTTAGCGGCAGCAAGCTCGTGGCCGTTCTCACCGAGACCGGCGAGATTCCTTGCGATGCCGCGGTCATCGCCGCCGGCGCGCATTCGAAACGGCTCACTGCATCGGTCGGCGATCCGCTGCCGCTCGAGACCGAGCGCGGCTATCACGTCATGATCGAGAATCCGGAATCGGGGCCGCGCAGCTCGATGATGGTGTCCGACGCCAAGATGGCGGTGAACTGGACCGACAAGGGCCTGCGCGCCGCCGGCACCGTCGAGATCGCCGGCCTCGAGGCTGCGCCGAACTGGAAGCGTGCCGAGGTCCTGCGCAAAAACCTCTTCAGCATGTTTCCGAAACTGCCGAAGGACATTCCGGCCTCGCGCATCAAGACCTGGTTCGGCCATCGTCCGAGCATGCCCGATGGCTTGCCCTGCATCGGCCATGCGCGGGCGTCGCGCGACATCGTCTATGCCTTCGGCCACGGCCATGTCGGCCTGGTCGGTTCGGCCCGCACCGGCCGTCTCGTGGCCCAGCTCCTGAGCGGCAAGCAGCCGGAAATTCCGCTCACGCCGTTCGCGCCCACTCGCTTCCTCTGAGATCGTACCACGACCTATCCAGCCAACTCGTCCTCCCGCATCGCTCGTGGCGGCAAGGCGATCTAGCCCGGCTGTCGCAAAACTCTGAACAAGATCTAAGCAGCCGTTTGCATTGCAATAGCTCCCACAGCCCCGGTATATTGGGCTGTGTTCGGACATGAATGCTGCAGATGAAGAGCAACGTGGAACTGGCTTCCGATAGTATCGTCGATCGCGTGTATGAACAGCTCAAGGCAATGGCCGTGAGCTATGAGTTCAAGCCGGGCGAACGGCTCAACGAGGGGGAGCTCGCCAAGCGTCTTGGCGTCAGCCGCACGCCGCTGCGCGAGGCGCTCAACCGTCTCAACACCGAGGGCTTCCTGCGCTTCACGCCGGGCAAGGGCTTCTTCTGCCGCGAACTCGACGCGCACGAGATCTTCGATCTCTACGAGCTCCGCAAGTCGATCGAGATCGCCTCCATCCGCCTCGCCATCAAGCGTGCGAAAGATGAAGACATCGACGCTCTCTTGAAGTTTCTCGAAGCGACGGGTCCCGACCCCGGTGAGCGCTCTTCGGTGGAGCTCGTCGAGCTGGATGAGACCTTCCATGAGCGCCTGATAGGCATGTCGAACAATGCCGAGATGCTGCGCGTTCTGCGCAACGTCAATGCCCGTATCCGCTTCGTGCGCTGGATCGACATGGACCGCATCAACCGCTCCAACACGCAGCCCGAGCACCGCGCCGTCGTCGAGGGCCTGAAGGCGCGCGACGAGGCCGCTTGCGTCTCGGTCCTGGAAAAGCACATCGACCGCCGCCTCGACCGCATCACTTCGGCGATCAAGGAAGGCTACGCGCAGATCTATATGCCGGCGGCGGCGAGGTCCGCGACGAATTGAGGGGTCCTTCACCTCGCCCCGCTTGCGGGGAGAGGTCGAATTCGAGCGAAGCTCGAATTCGGGTGAGGGGGACTCTCAACGAGGCCAACTGCTAGCGTCCCCGCGGAGACTCCCCCTCACCCCAACCCCTCTCCCCGCAAGCGGGGAGAGGGAGCGTTAGCATCGTCGCTCGCGGCCACGCAGCTATACAATCCCTCGATATCTGCTTCTGCCAGACGGTCAGAGCTTTCGCGACCGGACATCGCTAGCGTGACATTCGAATGTCAGGAGACAAGCGGTGCACAGCCCTCAACCGAATCTCGAAGCGCACGCCGGCAAGGACTGGCCGTCCGCGCTCTATCGCGTCCTGAAGGCCGCCGACGTGCGGCAGATGTCGTACGTGCCGGATGCCGGCCACAGCCAGCTCATCCGCCTGTTCTCGGCCGACCGCGACGTCACTACCAATGTGCTGACGACGGAAGAGGAGGGCGTCGCCATTGCCGCGGGCGCGTGGCTCGGCGGCCAGCGCAGCGTGCTGCTGATGCAGTCGAGCGGGGTCGGCAATTGCATCAACATGCTGTCGCTGTCGGCGATCGGCCGCTTTCCGCTGCTGATGCTGGTGACGATGCGCGGCGAATGGGCCGAGTTCAATCCCTGGCAGGTGCCGATGAGCCGGGCGACGCAACCCTCGCTGGAGGCGATCAGCCTGAAAGTGATGCGCGCCGAAACGCCGGAGGATCTGATCGAGACCGTCGAAGCGGCTGCGGCGCTGGCCTACGAATCCGATCAGCAGATCGCGGTCCTGATCGGGCAGCGCCTGATCGGCAAGAAGAAGTGGTGATACCGATGCCCGATTCCTCCCAACTCGATCGCCGGGCCGCCGTCGCTGCTCTCCTCGGGAATCGCGGGGATACACTGGTCGTCTCCGGTCTCGGCTCTCCGACCTACGATTTGCATGCAACCGGTGACCGCGACGACAATTTCTATCTCTGGGGTGCCATGGGCGGCGCCGCGCTGATCGGCCTTGGCCTGGCTCAGGCGCAGCCGGGAAAGCGCGTCCTCGCTTTGACCGGCGATGGCGAACAGCTGATGGGCCTCGGCGGCATCGCCACCATCGGCGTCGCGCGGCCGCGGAATCTCGACATCGTCGTCATCGACAACCAGCATTTTGGCGAGACCGGGATGCAGGCGAGCCACACCGGCCGCGGCGTCGATCTGACGGCGATCGCCACCGCCTGCGGCTTTGCCGCGACCGGGACCGTGCGGACGATCGCGGAGGTGGAACGCCTCGCAGCGCAAATCGCCGAGCCGGCCGATGGTCCGCGGCTCTTTGTCATCAAGGTCGTGGCCGAAAATCCGCCGCGCTCGCTGCCCTCGCGCGATGCCGTCTTTATCAAGAACCGGTTCCGTGCTCATCTCGGCTTTGCGGCGGCCTGAGCCGGGTGTCTCACCTGGCGCCGGCTTGCCGCGAGCAGCTATTCTGGAGTGAGCCCCATGAAACTATCCGGCAAGGTCGCCGTCATCACCGGCGCGGCGCGCGGCATCGGCAAGGCCTGTGCGAAACGATTCCTCGACGACGGCGTCAAGGTGGTCATCTGCGACGTCGATACGGATGCGCTCGAGAAGACGGTCAACGAGCTGGGCAAACCCAAGGACCTGCACGCCGTGCATTGTCACGTCGCACGGCGTGCGGAGGTCGATCGCGCGGTGGCGACCGCGGTCCGGGAGTTCGGCCGGCTCGACATCATGGTCAACAATGCCGGCGTCGCCCGCAACCAGGATATCCTCGATATCTCCGAGCAGGATTTCGACGACGTCATCGGGATCAATTTGAAAGGCGCGTTCTTCGGCGTCCAGGCCGCGGCGAAGCAGATGATCGCCCAAGGAGGCGGCGGGGTCATCATCAACATGTCTTCGGTGAATGCGCTGCTGGCGATTCCGACGCTTGCGACTTACGCCATCTCCAAGGGCGGCATGAAGCAACTCACCTCGGTCGCCGCCGTGGCGCTGGCGCCGCACAACATCCGTGTCGTGGCGGTCGGGCCGGGCACGATCCTGACCGACATGGTGGCGTCTTCCATCTACACCTCCGAGGACGCCCGCAAAACCGTGCTCTCTCGCACGCCAATCGGCCGCGGCGGCGAACCGAGCGAGGTCGCATCCGTCGTCGCGTTCCTCGCCAGTGACGATGCCTCGTATATCACCGGTCAGACGATCTATCCCGATGGCGGCCGGCTGATCCTGAACTACACGGTGCCGGTGAAGGACAAGTAGGGGGCACGGATCCTCACACTCGGTGTCGTCGCCCGGCTTGACCGGGCGATCCAGTAATCCGTGACGGCTGCGGTTGAATCGAGAGGCCGTGGCGTACTGGATGCCCCGCCCCCAGTGCGCTCAAGGCGGGGCATGACAGCGGTTGTTGTGTTGGGCCGCGAAGCCTCACTCCGCCGCGATCGTCAACCCGTAGCCGAGCCGCTTCGAAATGCCGCCGGCGCAGTCGCGCAAGGCGTGGGCGATCGGGCTGTCCCAGCGCGCATCAAAAGTGCCTTCCGGCCCTATCGCTGTGATGACCAGCGCGACATGACCGGCGTGATCGAAGACCGGTGCCGAGAATGCATTGACACCGGGCAGGGGATCGCCGAGCGCGCGGGCGAGGCCGTGCTTGCGGACCTCAGCGAGCATCTCAGTGACCTTCGCGCCCTTTATCGCACGCTTCGGATTGTAGCCGACGCCGTGACGGTCGAGGCCGCTTCCGAGTGCGGCATTGATCGTCTTCTCAGGCAGGAAGGCCGCGAAGGCGCGCCCGGTTGCGGTCTCCAGCAGCGCCATCACCGAGCCGACGCGCATCACGATGTGCATAGGCTGGCCGGGCTCTTCGAGCTGTACCACGGTCGGACCCTGCGTGCCCCAGACCGCGAGCGAAACCGCGTGCCCGATCTGGCTCGCGAGTGCCGCAATCTTCGGCTGTGCAATTCGTACGCCGGAGAGCCGGCGCAGGCTGATCAGGCCGAGCTCCAGTGCCAGCGCGCCGATCTCGTAGCGGCCGGTGGCCTCGTCCTGCTCGATCAGCCCGATGCGGGAGAAGCTGGCGAGATAGGGATGCGCCTTGGCCGGCGTCATGCCGGCCTCGCGCGCGAGATCGCGCAGCATCATCGGCTCGCCGCTCTTGGCGAGAGCGCGGAGCAGTTCTCCGCCGACCTCGATCGACTGGATGCCGCGGCTTTCTCTCTTCATGAGCCTCCGGGCGTGCGGGCTTTGCTTATGCTGCGTCGCGCTTGGCTGCGCTCTCGGCGAGATGACGGCCGGCAATGTAGCCGAAGGTCAGCGCCGGCCCAAGCGTGATGCCGGCGCCGGGATAATTCCCGCCCATGATGCTCGCCATGTCGTTGCCGGCGGCATAGAGCCCGGGAATCACCCGGCCCTCGGCGTCGAGCGCGCGTGCGTTCTCGTCGGTGACAATGCCGGCATAGGTGCCGAGATCGCCGATCACCATCTTGATGGCGTAGAACGGGCCGTTCTCGACCGGCGCGACGCAAGGGTTGGGGCCGTGCAGCGCATCGCCCTGGTAGCGGTTATAGGCCTTCGAGCCCTTGCCGAAGGCGGCATCATGGCCTTGCGGCGCGGTCGCATTGAACTGCCTGACGGTCTCGGTGAAGGCCTCGGCATCGATGCCGGCTTTCGCTGCAAGCCCCTCCAGCGTGTCGCCGCGCAGGAGATAGCCGGTAATGAGGTGATGACCCAGCGGCATCGGGAAGGGCGGTACGCAGCCGAGACCGTATTTGCGCAGCGTCTGGTGATCGCAGACCAGGAAGGCGGCGATCTCCTCGCCGGGCTTGGCCGCCTTGATCATGGCCTGGACAAAGTCGTGGTAGGAATTGCCCTCGTTGGCAAAGCGCTTGCCGTCGCGCATCACCGCGATCACGCCGGGCTTGGCACGGTCGATGAAGTGCGGCATCACGCCCTTCGATCCGTCCTTGCGCGTGGTGAGCGACACCGGCACCCAGGCCGCAGCATTCGGCAGGCGATCCTCGACGCGTCCGCCGGCACTTTCCGCAAGGCGCAGGCCGTCGCCGGTATTGCCGGTCGGCCCCGGCGAAAAATGCTCATTGCCGGTCGGCGCGTGCGGAAACATCTTCTTGCGCCGCTCGACGTCATGCGGAAAGCCGCCGCAGGCGAGCACGACGCCCTGCCGCGCGCGGATCCGTACGTTACGTCCTTCACGCGAAACGATGGCGCCGGTCACCGCGCCGTTCTCCACTGTCAGCTCGCGCACCGGCGAGGACAGCCACATCGGAATCTTCAGGTCGAGCGCGGACTTCGCGAGCCGGCCCGCAAGCGCGTTGCCGTTGGTCAGCGTCATGCCACGGCCGTAGCGCAGCACATCCATCAGATGACGCGACAGGCGCTTTGCGACGTAGACCGCCGAGGTCAGCGACTTCGTCACGCGCATGAAGTGGATGATTTCCTTGCCGGAGCCGAGCATCATGCCGAAGACGGTGAGCTCGGGCAGGGGCATGCCGAGCGTCTTGATCTGGTCGCCGAGTTCGCGGCCATCGAACGGCCGTGTCACCATCGAGCGGCCACCCTGCGCGCCGCCGGGCGCTTCGGCATGATAGTCCGGGAAGACCAGTGGCATGTCGAAGCGCAGCGCGGTCTTGGTCGTGAAGAAATCGACAGCTTCGGGGCCGGCGCTCAGGAATGCATCGACACGGGCGGCATCGAAATTGTTGCCGGCCTCGTGCCGCAGATAGGTGCGGGCCTGCTCCGGCGTTTCCTCGATGCCATAGGCCTTCGCCAGCGATGTGCCGGGAATCCAGAGCCAGCCGCCGGAACGCGCCGTGGTGCCGCCGAAGCGCGGCTCCTTCTCGACGATCAACACGTTGAGGCCGCGGTAACGCGCGGTGATCGCGGCCGACATGCCGGAGGCACCCGATCCAGCCACGAGCACATCGCACTCGTAAGTTTCAATTGCGTTGTGCTCGTTGCCAGTCATGCGGGCCTCACTTCTTCAGGAGCGGACACTTGGATTCGGAGATCGGGCGATAGGCGTCTTCGCCCTTCACGGTCTTGACGATCTCCAGATAGTCCCAGGGCTCCTTGGACTTATCGGGCGATTTCACCTTGGCCAGATACATGTCGCGGATGACGCGGCCATCTTCACGAAGCTTGCCGCCATGAACGAAGGCGTCCTCGATCGGCAGCTCGCGCATCTTGGCCATGACCTTGGCCGGATCGTCGGTGCCGGCAGCCTTGATGCCCTTGAGATAGTGCAGCACCGAGCCATAGACGCCGGTCTGGATCATGGTCGGCATCACGTTGGTACGGGCGAAGAATTTCTTCGACCAGGCGCGAGTCTGCTCATCCATGTTCCAGTACGACGCAGTCGTCATATAGGTGCCCTGCGCGGACTTCAGGCCGATCGCGTGCACATCGGTTTCGAACATCAGGAGGCCGACGAGCTTCTGGCCACCCTGGACGAGGCCGAACTCACCGGACTGCTTGATGGCATTGTCAGTATCCTGGCCGGCATTGGCGAACGCGACCACGTCGGATTTCGAGCTCTGCGCCTGGAGCGCAAAGGACGAGAAGTCGGCGGTGTTGGTCGGATGCCTCACGCCGCCGAGCACCTTGCCGCCCATCTCGTTGATGAAGCGCGTGGCGTCCTTCTCGAGCTGCTGGCCGAAGGCGTAGTCAGCCGTGATGAAGTACCAGGATTTGCCGCCTTCGTTGATCACGGCCGAGGCTGTCACCTTCGACAGCGCATAGGTGTCGTAGGCGAAGTGCACGGTGTTCGGGCTGCACAGCTCGTCGGTCAGTGAGCTTGCGCCGGGGCCGGAGAGCAGCGCGATCTTGTTGCGCTCGCGCACCATGTTGTGGACGGCGATCGCGATGCCGGAATTGGGGATGTCGACGACGGCGTCGACCTTGCCGTTGTCGAACCAGCCGCGCACGATATTGACGCCGACATCGGTCTTCATCTGGTGGTCGGCGCTGATGATCTCGATCGGCTTGCCGAGCACGGTCGGCCCGAATTCCTCCACTGCCATCTTCGCGGCCTCGACCGAGCCCGGTCCGCTGTTGTCGCGGCCCCAGCTCGACAGATCCGTCAGCACGCCGATCCGGACCACGTCGTCGGAAACTTGCGCGCTCGCCGCAGTGGTCATGGCTGCCGAAGTCATGGCCGCGAGCATCGCGCAGGCCAGAAGCCCTCTCATCGTCGTTCCCTCTTCAGATTGGCCGCCAGGCGCGGCTGCTTGTCCTGACGATGAATTAGATAATGGCGAATGAGTTTGTCAATGACGAATAATGGGGCCGGCTGGGTTCCCTTGGGGTGCGCGCGCTCAACGGCAGGCGGCCACGTCCTGTATCACCAGAAAAGTGATGCTGGTGGGCGGAAGGCGGATCTGACCGGCCGGTGCAACTCGCGGCGCGAGGTGGGGCAGATCGTCGCTGTCGGTCAAGGCGAGTGTCGTGCCGTTCAATTGCACGCTCGCGCTCTGGAGGCGGCGTGCCCGAAGCGTGTAGCGCTCGGCGCGCGCCGCCAGCGTCACGGCGCGCGATCCACGTTGCGACGTGTTGATGAGGAGCGCGGACGCCGCGCCTTTCGTCGTGGGATGACAATGTGCATAGGCGTGAATGGCCGGCGTCGAGGCCATGCGCGCGTCGAGCACGGTCGTTCCCATCAGGCGATGCCAGAGCAGCGCGGCCCAATAGTTCGGCCGTGGTCGAAATGTCTTTTCGTCGAGCAGGCCGTAGTCGCTCCCTGCGAGCGTGTTGTGCATCACCACCTGCACGCCGGCTTTGGCCAGGCGACCGAGCTGATCGAGATAGCGAAAGGTGTCGAGAAAGGTCGCATCCCAGGGATTGCCGCCGCAGGCGGCATCCGCAGTCTCCGTCAGCCAGATCGGTTTGCCCGGCTCGAACTCATCGCGCAAGCCGCGGTAGACGGCAAGCGCGACGTCGGTCCGCGACAACCAGGCCTCGGATAGCGCCTGGGCCGGATCGTCGTGCACGCCGCAGCGGCGCGAGAGCGTGTTGTAGTGGTGATAGGAGACGCGATCGAGTCCCGGGCCCGATGCGGCGAGCAGATCGCGCGTGTGGATGCCGGTGGCCGAGGGCGAGGCGGAGTCGCCGACGGAGCCCGGCCCGACGATCAACGTCTCGGGAGACGCGCGCTTCATCCACGTGCGAAAGATTTTGAGGTCGCGGCCGTATGCATTCGCGTCATATCCCACCGGCGCGCCATTGTTCGCTGCAAGCGTCGGCTCGTTCATGAATTCGGCGGCGGCGACGCGGCTGCCCAGCGAGCGCGTAAAGTCGACGAGGCGCTGCGCCTGGTCCGGTGTCCAGGCGCCGTCAGTGTCGCGGCTGCCGGGACTGACAGCGAAAGACGTCACGATCTCCGCATCGGCCACGCGCGCGAAGTCAACGACGCCGTGCCATTGCGTGCGGCTGAGCACGGTGTTGAAGCCGGCAGGCGGTGCGGCCGGCGTACCGTCGGTGCCGGCGAAGAAGGTTGCATTCGCCGAGGTGCCGCTCACGCGCAAATAGGCCGGCCCGAGCGCTCCGGCGAGCTTGCGCAGGCGGGGGTTGGCGAGATCGATCGGCGGTCGATAAGAGTAGCGATCGCGGCGCCCGCCTCCTTGCGCATAGGGTTTCCAGAACCGGCCGCCGGTCACCTCGACCATTTCGACATTGTAGGACTGGAAGCGGGTATCGATCGTGCCGATCCCTCTCATCTCCTTGGGAGCGACGATCTCCGCGGCTTTGCCGACTCCCGGCGATATCGCGATGACGAGCAGCGCCATGCCGGCGGCACGGATGGCGCGCGCAGGTGCGGTCCGACTGCTCCTCCCGGTCACCTGCATGGCGGTCGCCCTGTCCTGTCAAATGACGATCCTAGCGCGTTATCCGTATGATGCGTTGCGAGAACCCGCCGAGCACGGAAGCCGCGGCGGCGAAAACGCGGAAGCTGATCGCGCCGGTGCTGGGCGGCGACTCGATCAGGTTGGCAATTTGGAACAGCTTGACGACGTTGGGAAGTTGAGGCCTTTTCTGACAGCGTAATAAGTCAACCAACAACAAGACAACAATCGAGGAAATGCCCATGAGCAGGGTTCTCCGACGCTCCTTTGTGGCCGCCTGTGCGGCAGTTCTGTTCTCCGGCTTCGCGGTAGCCGCAACGGACCCGGATGTCGGCGCGCGGAAGGTTCGGGAGTTCTTCGATCGCGTAAAAACATAAGGGACGAGTCCGGCCCGCCAAGAGGTTCGGACGAAACGCAGAACGAAAGGGAGGGAGCGATGAGCTTGAGGCGAATGATTGCCGGCTATCTCGGCGCGACTGCGCTGTTGCACGCCGTTGCAGCGATGGCGGCGACTGTCGAGGTATCCGCCAACGACATCGGCGGACAGGTGATCAGCGACAAGGGCGCGGAAGCCGGGGTCTGGGTGATTGCCGAGACCAAGGACCTGCCGACAAAATACGCGAAAGTGGTGGTGACCGACGATCAAGGCCGGTTCGTCATCCCGGAGCTTCCTGCTGCCAACTACAAGGTTTGGGTGCGCGGCTACGGCCTGCAAGACACGGAGCAACAGGACGCTCGTCCGGGCAAGGTGCTGGACTTCAAGGCCGTCGCGGCCTCGCCCAAGCAGGACGCGCAGAACTATCCGGGCATGTACTGGTACTCGATGCTCGACATCCCCAAGCCCGAGGAATTTCCCGGTACCGGCGACAAGGGCAACAAGATGCCGGAGACCATGAAGTCGCAGGCCCAGTGGGTCGATACGGTCAAGAACATGTGCCAGTCCTGCCACGCGCTCGGCACGCGCGGCATCCGCGAGATCCCGAAGGTGTTCACCGAGGGCTACGACTCCCACACCGCATGGGCGGTCCGCACCCAGGCAGGCCAGGCCCAGGAATACATGGCGACGGTGCTGGCCAGCATGGGCCCGGAGAAGGTCTACGACCTGTTCTCGAAATGGACCGATCGCATCGCGGCCGGTGAATTGCCTTTCGACAAGCCCGAACGGCCCAAGGGCATCGAACGCAACGTCGTGTTCACGATGTGGGACTGGGCGGCGCCGACGCGCTATCAGCACGATGCGATCTCGACAGACAAGCGCAATCCGCGTGTCAACGCCAACGGCCTGATCTACGGATCGTCGGAAGAGAGTTCCGATCTCGTGCCGACGCTCGATCCCGTGAAGAACGTCGCCGGCACCATCAAGCATCCGTATCTCGATCCGAACACGCCGTCGTCGACCGATGCTCCGCGAGGAACGTCGGCCTATTGGGGTGACGAGCCGATCTGGGATGGCCACACCAGCATCCATAATGTGATGATGGACGAACAGGGCAAGGTCTGGTTCACGGCGCGCCTACGCCCGCCGGCCAATCCTGACTATTGCAAGCAGGGCTCGGATTTGCCGTCGGCGAAGGTGGCGCCGCAGGCGACATCGTTGCGCCAGTTGTCGCGCTTCGATCCCGCGACGGGCAAATGGGATCTGATCAACACCTGCTTCACAACCCATCACCTTTATTTCGACGACGATGCCAACCAAACGCTGTGGACCAGCTCCGGCGGTCCGGGCCTAGGCGGGGGGGTGGTTGGCTGGCTCAACACGAAGCAATATCGAGAGACTCTCGACGACGTGAAATCGCAGGGCTGGACGCCGCTGATCATCGACACCAACGGCAATGGCAAACGCGATGCCTATGTCGAGCACAAGGACCCGGTCGACCCGACCAAGGACAAACGTATTGCCGCGTCCTTCTACGGAATCATGCCGAGCCCGGTCGACGATTCGATCTGGGGCCAGGCGATGGATCGCGGTTTTTCCCGCATCGACCAGCCCGGCTACATCGTTCGCGTGATGCCCGGGCCCGACCCCGCCAACACAGCGCTGTCCGAAGTGTATCAGCCGCCGGAGGGCACGTTCGGTCCGCGTGGTCTGGACATGGGGCTGGACGGCGTGGTGTGGACGGTATTGTCGAGCGGGCATCTCGCGAGCTTCGACCGCAACCTCTGCAAGGGGCCGCTGAACGGACCGACGACTGCGGACGGCAAGCAGTGTCCGGAAGGTTGGAAGACCTGGCGCATGCCCGGACCGCAGTTTAGGGGACTCGACGCCAGCGGCAGCGCAAACCACGCCTATTATGTCTGGGTGGACCGCTACAATACGTTCGGCCTCGGTGCGAACGTGCCGATCGCAAGCGCCAATGGCAGCGAGTCGCTGCTTGCGCTGGTCAACGGCCAGTTCGTGAATATGCGCAATTCATATCCGCTCGGTTTCTTCACCAAGAATGTCGACGGCCGGATCGACAATCCGGACACCGGCTGGAAAGGGCGCGGCCTGTGGAGCACGACCGGAACACGGGCGAGCTTCCATGGAGAGGGCGGCAAAGAGGCCTCGCCCAAAGTCTACAAGGTACAGATGCGGCCAGATCCATTGGCCCATTGAGCGTTTGACCCTATGAATAGCCGGCTGAAAGTCAGCGGCCAAGAAAACGGAACAGAACCATGACAAGAACCTCTCGACGTGACGTGCTCGCCGCCGCAGCCGCGATGACCGCGGCGGGCATCGCCGAGGCAACGCCAGCCGCAGCGCAGGCCGGCCCGAAGCCGATCTTCCCGGTGCCGATGGTCACGATCCCGATCGTCGGCGAGACCCAAGTGTTCCAGGTCCGCCGCATCTACTGCATCGGCCGCAACTACGCCGCGCATGCGATCGGGCGTGGCTCGGATCCGAACCGCGAGCCACCCTTCTTCTTCCAGAAGCCGACGGACGCGATCCAGAACGTCGCGATCGGCGAGGTCGCCGACCATCCCTATCCGTCGCTGACCAAGAACTATCACCACGAGGTTGAGCTCGTTGCTGCGCTGAAGTCCGGCGGTACCAACATCCCGGCCGAGAAGGCGCTCGACCATGTCTACGGTTACGCGCTCGGCCTCGACATGACCCGGCGCGACCTCCAGAACGGGATGGCCGCGGAAAAGAAGCCCTGGGAGATCGGCAAGAGCTTTGACCACGCCGCGGTGATCGGGCCGATCCATCCGGCCAGCAAGACCGGCCATTTCGAGAAGGGCGCCATCTCGCTCGCGATCAACGGGACGGTGAAGCAGAGCTCGGATCTGAGCAAGATGATCTGGAGCGTGGCCGAGCAGATCGCAAAGCTGTCGGAAGCGTTCGAGCTGAAGGCCGGCGACATCATCTATTCCGGCACGCCGGAGAATGTCGGCCCGGTGGTGAAGGGCGATGTGCTGCTGTGCAAGCTCGACGGCCTGCCGGACATGTCGATCAAGATCGTGTAGTGGCAGCAGCTCGGCCTGCATGGTTCGAGACGCCCGCTTCGGCGGGCTCCTCACCATGAGGGTTTGATATCTCGCCGCAAAACGCGACCTCATCCTGAGGGCCCGCCGTAGGCGGGCGTCTCGAAGGATGGCGGCAGGCGAGACGACCGCCTTTGTATTGCCGGAGTTCCATCGGCGATTGCCCCGTGTTGGGCAACGAACAAACGTCCTGCAGCCATATTTGAGTAAGAGTGATCTCCCGCGAGGGAGGCGCTCTGATGAACAAAGCTCTGATTACTGCCATCGTGATATTGGCTGGCGTGCCTGCAAGCGCCGTCGCGCAGGAGCGCGCCGGTGCTGCGGCATTGGGAGCCGTGTCAGGCGCCGTCGTGCTGGGTCCGATCGGAGCCGTCGCGGGAGCGGTGGTCGGTTATACCGCCGGACCTTCGATCGCCCGGTCCTGGGGCGTGAGAGGTTCGCGCACGGCGAGACATCGGCAGCCGCCGCGCCGCGAGGCGTACCCCGTAGCCGCGACCGGCGCTCCGCCGCGTACACGCGAGGCGATGGATGCCAGCGGCCAGATGAGAGCTGCCAGCACTCCGCCGGTTCAAGCCGCGCCTGCTGCGGAGCCTGTTCAAGCTGCTCCTCCGGTGCCGACAGAGACTTCGGCGCCGCCCGTTCAGGGATTCGAATGAGGTCAGCTCAGGCTGCCGTCTTCGGCCGCAGCCGGTCGACCGTTCGCGCGATCAGTGCGGCCACCTCCGGCACCTTCGGGCCGATGCGAAACTCGGGCCCTGCGACGACGACGGAGAGACGGCGGTCGCCGATCGGCAGCGGGATCGCGGCGCCGGCGAGGTCGCGGCTGTAGTCGGCAAAGCTCTGACAATAGCCGCGCGCCATCGAATTGCGCAGCTCGGTCTCGACCGCCTCGATGCTGATCGGCGTCGACGGGCCGTACTGCTTGAATTCGATCTTGCGGTAGACTGAGTCGCGCTCCTCCGGCGAATATTGCAGCAGCAGCGCGCGGCCGCTCGCGGTGGCGTGGATCGGAACGCGATGGCCGATGGTCGCGAAATAGCGGATCGCGGCCCTGGATTCCACGACGTCGATGAACACCGCCATCACGCCGGCCGGCGCCACGATCGAGGCGGTCTCGCCGGTCTCGGCGGAGAGATCGGCGATCAGCGTGTGCGTCCAGGGCGGCAGCGGCTCGACCTCGGAGATCAACCGTGCCATCGCCAGCCACCGCGGCGTCGGATAGAATCCGGCGCGCGGCCGCGGCTCATAGAGATAGCCCTTCTCGGAGAGTGTCGCGAGCAGGTTGAAAGTCGACGAGCGCGGCCAGCCGAAATGATCGGCGATCTCGGCAAGCGTCGCCGGCTTCCTCGTTTGCGCGAAGAATTCCATGATCTCCAGGACGTTTGCGGCTTGGCGAACGATCATGGTGGCATGCGTCCTGATCTAGAGCGTTTTCGAGCGAAGTGGGTACCGGTTCGCGTTAAGAAAACGCGCCAAAACAAGAATCTAGAGCCCCGTTCCGATTCCATCGGAACGGGGCTCTATGGCTGGCCGAGAATCTTCTTCGCGGCGCGAAGATGCGGCTTGTCGATCATCATGCCGTCGAGACGCAGCGTGCCGGAATTGGGATTGCTCGCAAACGCCGCGATCACCTTCTCAGCCCATGTACGTTCGGCATCGGTCGGATCGAATGCCGCGTTGACGACATCGACATGCTTGGGGTGGATCAGCGCCTTCGCCGAAAAACCGTCGCGTCGCGCCGCGCGGGTTTCCTGCTCGAGGCCCGCCAGATTGTCGATATCGGTATAGACCGTGTCGATCGGCGCGACCTCGGCCGCAGCCGCTGCCATCAGGCAGAGATCGCGCGCGAGACGATAGGGGCTGTGGAACACGCCGCCCGATGCCTTTTCGGTGGCGCCGAGCGAAGCCGAGAGATCTTCGGCGCCCCACATCAATCCGGCGAGGCGAGGGGAGCAGCCCTTGTAGCTGCCGAGCCCGAAGATCGACCCGGCGGTTTCGGTGGCGACACATACGATGCGGGTCGCACCGACCGCGGTGCCGGCCGCTGCCTCGAAGGCTTCGAGCCAGGTCGCAACCTGGCGCACATCGTCACCGCCTTGCGATTTCGGCAGCACGATGCCGTCGGGCTTGCCCGGCATCACCGCGGCAAGATCTGTGAGTGTCATGCCGGTGTCGAGGGCGTTGACGCGGACATAGAGCTGGTGCGGGCCGCGACGGCCCTTCAGCATGGCAAGCGTCAGCGCGCGCGCCTCGGCCTTTTTCTCGGTGACGACGGAATCCTCGACGTCAATGATCAGCGCGTCGGCCTTGCCTTCGCTCGCCTTCTCGAATTTGCGCGGGGAATCGCCCGGCACGAACAGCATCGAACGCATCAGACTGGCCTCTTGTGCATCATCGCCATGCGGCGGCATTTGCCGACGATCTCGTCGTTCTGGTTCAAGGCGTGGTGCTCGAACTCGACGATGCCCGCCTTGGGGCGCGATTTGGATTCCCTCAACGAAAGCACCTTCGTCGTCGCCCGCAGGGTGTCGCCATGGAAGACCGGCTTTGGAAAGGTGACGTCGGTCATGCCGAGATTGGCGACGGTGGTACCCAGGGTCGTATCATAGACCGTCATGCCGATCATGATGCCGAGGGTGTAAAGGCTGTTGAAAATGCGCTGGCCGAACTCGGTCTTTTCAGAGAAATGCGCGTCAATGTGTAGCGGCTGCGGATTGAGCGTCAGCAGGCTGAACATGGTGTTGTCCATTTCCGTGACGGTCCTGGTCAGCGGATGCTTGAACTCCTGGCCCACGGAAAAGTCTTCGAAATAAAGTCCGGCCATCGCGGTTTCCTCCCTATGTCCTGCGATTTGGCCGGCGCTGCCCTTAAGGCGGCGCCGCCAGGTGAACTGCTTTCTGCTCTGCGAGCCGTTCGATCTCGTCGGTCGAGAGGCCGGCCTCGCGCAAAATGTCGCGGCCATGCTGGCCGAGCGTCGGCGCGGGACCGGTCGGCTCCGGCTGGGTCACGCTCCAGGTGGAGGGCACACGCATCTGGCGGATGCGGCCTTCCACGGGGTGATCCACCGTCTTGAAGAAGTCGATTGCCTCGAGATGCGGATCCCTAAGGATCGTCTCCAGCGTGTGCATTGGCATCACCGGAATGTCGGCGCGCTCCAGCAGCTCACGCCACTCGGCGGTCGTGCGCGTCAGGAAGATGTGGCCGATTTCCTCGTAAATCTCGTTGATGTGCTTCGTGCGCGCGGCGTGGTTGGCAAAGCGCGGCTGCTGCAGGAATTCCGGCCGGCCGATCGCCTCGAAGAAGCTGCGCCAGTGCTTGTCGTTGTAGATGAGGACGCAGAGATAGCCGTCGCTGGTCTTGTAGGGGCGGCGGTAGCGCGAGAGCAGGCGGGCGTAGCCGCCATGGTCGAGCGGCGGATCGTAGGTCAGCCCGCCCAGATGATCGATCAGCACGAACTCGGTCATCGATTCGAACATCGGCACGTCGATGCGCTGGCCGATGCCGGTGCGCTGCTGGTGCATCAGCCCGCCCATGATCGCGTTCACCATCATCAGGCCGACGATGCGGTCAGCGATGGTGACGGGAACGTAGCGCGGCGTGCCGTCGCCGGCGGCCGCGAGCAGGGTTGGAATGGCGGCGGCGCCCTGGATCAGGTCGTCGTAAGCAGGCTTTGCGGCATAGGGGCCGGACTGGCCGTAGCCGAACGCGCCGACATAGACGAGGGCGGGATTGATCGCGGCGAGTGTCTCGTAGTCGAGGCCGAGCCGCGCCATCGCCTGCGGGCGCACATTATAGACGAGCGCGTTGGCGCGTTTCGCCAGCCGCAGCAGCGCATCGCGCCCGCCCGGCGTCTTGAGATCGAGGACGATGCTGCGCTTGCCGCGATTGACGTTGTTGAACATCCCGCCCATGCCGGGCGCGCGACCGGGACCGATCTGGCGAACGATGTCGCCCTCGGGGCTTTCGACCTTGATGACATCTGCGCCCATGTCCGCCAGCACCTGGGTGCCGTAGGGCCCCATCAGCACGGAGGTCAGGTCGAGAATGGTGAGGCCGGAGAGCGGTCCCATGGGTCCCCGTCGGATAAATTCATATACGTGGAGTTAGAGTTCATAAAATGCCGATGTCAATTCGGCGTGTCAGCCGCGACACGCATGGCCCCATGCATAGTTCATATACTTGACATATAAATTCACGTATATGTACATTTTCCCTCAAGCAAGAAATGCAGTGAGGGCCGGACGGTGCTGCAGCAAGTGGACTGCCGCCTTCGGCATGGGGACGCGTCAAGGAGAACGACATGAAGAAGAATCTGGTCTGGGCTGCCGCGGCGTTGGCTTTCTCGCTGCCGGTCTCGACGCTGCAGGCGCAGGCGCAGGCGCTGGAGCTGAAGGTCGCCGATTCCTTCCCCGCCGGTCATTATCTCGTCCGCCTGATGCTGAAGCCGTGGATGGACGACGTCACCAAGCGCACCAATGGCGCGGTGACCTTCACCTATTATCCGAACCAGCAGATCGGCAAGGCGGCGGACATGCTGCGGCTGACCCAGTCGGGCGTGGTCGACATCGGCTACATCGGACCGTCCTATGTCTCCGACAAGATGCCGCTGTCGGAAGTCGCGCAACTGCCGGGCGCATTCCAGACCAGCTGCCAGGGCACGCTCGCCTATTGGAAGACGGCGCGCGAAGGCATTCTGGCCAAGCAGGAATACGCACCGAACAAGATCAAGCTGCTGATGGCCGTGGTGCTGCCGCCCTACCAAGTGTGGACCGTCAAGTCGAAGGTGGAAACCACCAAGGACATGCAGGGCCTGAAGCTGCGCACCACCGGCGGCGCGCAGGATCTGACGCTGCGTGCGCTCAATGCCGTGCCGGTGCGCATGGCGGCGCCCGATGCCTATGAGTCGCTGTCGCGCGGCACGATGGACGGCCTGCTGTTCCCGCTGGACAGCGTCGTGTCCTACGGCCTCGACAAGCTGGTCAAGCACGCCACCGAAGGCGTCAGCTTCGGCAGCTTCATCGTTGCCTATTCCATCAACCAGTCGGTCTGGAACAAGCTGCCCGACGATGTGAAGAAGGCGATGGACGAGGCCTCGGAGGCGATCACGCCGAAGGCCTGCGCCGATGTCGACAAGGAAGGCGAAGCGACCAAGAAGCAGATGCAGGACGAAGGCGTCAGTTTCGATCCGCTTCCCGAAGCGACTCGCGCGGAGATGAAGGACAAGCTCAAGGGCGTCGGCCAGGAATGGGCCAGCGGTCTCGACAGCCGCGGCAAGCAGGCGTCCGCCGCGCTCAAGGAGTTCGAAGGCCTGCTCGCCGCCGGCGGCACCAAGTAATCGTCGGCCGGCATAGAAGAAGGAGGCACCAGAGGTGATCAAGCGGGCAGGAGATGTGCTCGGCGCGCTGGAACGCGCGCTGACGGTGATCGCGGTGGTGTTCCTGTTCGTGATCATGCTGCTGGTGGTGACCGACGTGTTCATGCGGTACGCGCTGAACCGTCCGTTCTCCTTCACCTATGACCTGATCGGGCTCTATCTCCTAGCCGGTGTGTTCTTCTTCACGCTCTCGGACGGCTTGCGCGAGCACGCGCATGTCGGCGTCGACATCCTCCTGTCGCGCTTCTCGCCGGCTGGGCGGCGGCTGTCCGAGATCGTCACCGCGCTTGCCGGCCTGTTCGTGTTCATCCTGATCTGCAAGGTCGGATTCGAGCGCGCGCTGGAGAATTACGAGCAGCAGGACGTCCTCTCCGGCGCGATTCCGTGGCCGACCTGGATCTCGGCGGCGCTGGTGCCGTTCGGCTGCGGCGTACTGGTACTGCGGCTGGCGCTGCAGCTCGTCGGCAATGTGCTGAGCCTCGTCAGCGGGCGCGACCTCTATCCGCTGCCGCCGGTCACCGGCGTCGGCGAAGCACGAAGCTTCGAGTAACGGCAGGCATCCATGACACCTTTCATCGTTCTCGCCCTGCTGTTCGGCCTGCTTGCGCTCGGCACGCCCGTCGGCTTCGCCATGGCCTTCGCCGGTTCGGTCGGCCTCGTCATGGTGGGCGGTTGGTCCACACTGTTCGGCATCCTGCAGACCGCGCCGCTCTCGACCGTCTCCTCGTACGAGCTGATCACCATCCCGATGTTCCTCCTGATGGCGGATCTCGTGCTGCTGTCGGGCGTCGCCGATGACCTGTTCAAGACGGCTTCGGCCTGGGTCGGCCGCATTCCCGGTGGTCTTGGCATGGCCACGGCGCTTGCCGGCGCCGGCTTCGGCGCGATCTGCGGCACATCGACGGCCTCCGCCGCGACGCTGTCCTCGACCAGCCTTCCGGCGATGATCCGCCAGGGCTATGAGCCGAAGATGGCCGCGGGCGTGGTCGCGATATCGGGCACGCTGTCGATGCTGCTGCCGACCAGCGTCGCGCTCGTCATCTTCGGCCTGCTTGCTGAAGTGAACATCGGCAAGCTGCTCATCAGCGGCATCATCCCCGCGATCCTCGTCACCATCACCATCATGGCCACGATCTATTTCCTGGTCTGGCAGGATCCCTCGCGCGCACCGGCCGCGAAGTCGGTGCCGTGGCGCGAAAAGTTCGCGCTGCTGTGGCAGGTCTCGCCGATGGTGGTGCTGTTCTCGATCGTGACGGGCACCATCTACCTCGGCGTCGCGACCCCAACGGAAGCTTCTGCCTTCGGCGCGTTCGGTGCCTTCCTGCTTGCGATCGTCAAGGGCAAGATCACGCCGTCGTCGCTCTACAAGACACTGCTGCGCGCCTGCCACGGCACCTGCATGATCATCATGATCCTGGTCGGCGCCTCGATCTTCGGCTACTTCTTCACGCTCACCCACGTCACGCAGGATCTGGTTGCCTGGATCGGCAGCTTGCCGACCTCGCGCTGGATCATCATCACGCTGATCCTCTGCGGCTACATCGTGCTCGGCTCGTTCATGGACCAGATCGCAATCCTGGTGCTGACCGTGCCGATCGTGCTGCCCTTGATCAAGACGCTCGGCTTCGATCCGATCTGGTTCGGCGTGATCAAGATCGTCACCGCCGAGGTCGGCATGATCACGCCGCCGGTCGGGCTGAACTGCTTCATCGTCGCCCGCTATGCCAAGCGGCCGGTGGCGGAGGTGTTCCACGGCACCTTCCCGCACTTCATTGCGCACCTGATCGCGATCGCGATCCTGGTGGCGTTTCCCTCGATCATTCTCTGGCTGCCCTCGCAGATGGGGCACTAGCACGTCCGGGCCGCCGCGGCTCCAAGCAAGGAGATCAAGAACATGGATTTCGCGCTCACCGATCAGCAGGAAGCCATTCGCGACGCCATCGCAAAGATCTGCGAGGGCTTTCCCGATGCCTACTGGCTGAAGAAGGACCACGACGGCGGCTTCCCGCACGACTTCCACAAGGCACTCGCCGATGCCGGCTGGCTCGGCATCTGCGTGCCGGAAGCCTATGGCGGCTCCGGGCTCGGTATCACCGAAGCGGCGATCATGATGCGCACCATCGCGGAATCCGGCGCGGGCATGTCCGGCGCATCCGCGGTTCACATCAACGTGTTCGGCCTCAACCCCGTGGTGGTGTTCGGCACCGAGGAGCAGCGCAAGCGCATGCTGCCGCCGATGGTCGAGGGCCGCGAAAAGGCCTGCTTCGCCGTCACCGAGCCCAACACCGGCCTCAACACCACCCAGCTCAAGACCCGTGCGGTCGCCAAGAACGACCGCTACATCGTCAACGGCCAGAAGGTGTGGATCTCGACCGCACAGGTCGCACACAAGATCCTGCTGCTGGCGCGCACCACGCCGCTGGAGGAGGTGCGTTCGCCCACCCATGGCCTCAGCCTGTTCTACACCGATTTCGACCGCAACAAGATCAAGGTCCACGAGATCGAAAAGATGGGCCGCAAGATCGTCGATTCCAACGAGCTCTTCTTCGAGGACTTCGAGATCCCGATGGAGGACCGGATCGGCGAAGAGGGCAAAGGCTTCCAGTACATCCTCGAAGGCATGAACCCCGAGCGCATCCTGATCGCGGCGGAAGCCGTCGGCCTCGGCAAGCTCGCGCTGTCGCGTGCGACCGAATACGCCAAGACGCGAACTGTGTTCAATCGCCCGATCGGCAAGAACCAGGGCATCCAGCATCCGCTCGCGGTGAACTGGGTCGAGCTCGAGGCCGCATGGCTGATGGTGATGTCGGCGGCCTGGCAATACGACAAGGGCATGCCCTGCGGCGCCGCGGCCAACGCCGCGAAGTATCTGGCGGGCGAGGCCGGCTTCTCCGCCTGCGAGCAGGCCGTCATGACCCATGGCGGCTTCGGCTATGCCAAGGAGTTCCACGTCGAGCGTTACCTGCGCGAAGTCCTGATCCCGCGCATTGCGCCGGTCAGCCCGCAACTCGCGCTCAGCTTCATCGCGGAAAAGGTGCTCGGACTGGCGAAGTCGTACTAATCTCGCGCGCGGATAGTTAGGCAGGATTTGCCATGAACCTCGCTCATCATCTCCTGCGCGCCGCGAAGGCCGACGCGTCCGCGCCGGCCCTGCTCAAAGGGCTGACGCCGGTCGCCGATTACGGCCGGCTCGCCGCGACGGTGGCCTCGCTGGCCGCGTCGCTGCAGCGGCGCCTTGGCCTTGCCAAGGGCGATCGCGTCGCCCTCTTGATGAAGAACGTGCCCGACTATGTCGCCTGCCTCTATGCCTGCTGGCACGTCGGGCTGGTGGCCGTTCCCATCAACGCAAAGCTGCACCCGCGCGAGGTCGCGTTCATCCTCGATAACTCCGCCGCCGCGGTCGTGTTCGTGACCGAAGACATGGCAAACGTGGCGTCGGAAGCTCTGGCCCTCGGCACGGCCAAGCCGCGTATCATTGAGATCGGCTCGGCCGAATATCGCGGCCTGGAGAAGACCGACGGCATCGCCATCGCCGATGTCGGGATTATCGATCCCGCCTGGATCTTCTACACCAGCGGCACCACCGGCCGGCCCAAGGGCGCGGTGCTGAGCCACCGCAATCTGCTCGCGATGTCGCTGAACTATCTCGCCGAGATCAACCCGGTCGTGCCCCGCGAGGCGCTGCTGCATGCCGCGCCGATGTCGCATGGCTCCGGCCTCTACATGGTGCCGCACGTGCTCGGCATGGGCGCGCAGATCATTCCCGAGAGCGGCCGCTTCGAGCCGGACGAGATTCTGGAGCTGACGGCAAAGCGCGACGGCATCTCCTTCTTCGCCGCGCCCACCATGGTGCGGCGCCTGACGGTCGCGGCGGAGGCGGCGGGCGCGACCGCGCCCGGTCTGAAGACGATCATCTATGGCGGCGGCCCCATGTATGTCGCCGATTGCAAGGCCGCGCTCAATGTGTTCGGACCGAAGCTCGCGCAGATTTATGGTCAGGGCGAGACGCCGATGACCATCACGTACCTGCCGAAATCCATGCATGTCGACGCGGGCCATCCGCGCCACGAGGAGCGCCTAGCCTCGGTCGGCATCGCGCAAGCCGTTGTGCAGGTGCGCACCGTCGACGAGGCGGGGCGGGATGTTGCACCCGGCGAGATCGGCGAGATCATCGTGCGCGGCGATACAGTCATGTCCGGCTACTGGCAGAACCCCGACGCCACCGCGACCACGTTGCGCGACGGCTGGCTCTATACCGGCGACATGGGCGCCTTCGACGGCGACGGTTTCCTCACGCTGAAGGACCGCTCCAAGGACGTCATCATCTCCGGCGGCACCAACATCTATCCGCGCGAGGTCGAAGAAGTCCTGCTGCGGCACGAGGCCGTTGCCGAGGTCTCGGTGATCGGCCGGCCGCATCCGGCATGGGGCGAGGAGGTGGTGGCGGTCGTCGTTCCCGTCGCGGGCAGGGCGGTTACACGCGATGAGCTCGACCAGATGTGCAATGCCTGGATCGCGCGCTTCAAGCGGCCAAAGCATTATTACCTCACCGGCGAGCTGCCGAAGAACAGCTATGGCAAGATCGTGAAGACGGAGCTGCGCACGCTGCTCGGCGAGTCCTCCGCGCGCCTCGCGCCGATGGATTGAGCTGCAATGCCCGAGCCCACGCCGCCGGTCGACTTTTCCGGCCTGATCCGGGATGGCGACCTCGTCGTGTGCGGGCAGGCAACGGCGGAGCCCGTCACTTTGACCGAAGCGCTGATGGCGCAGGCTGGGTGTCTGCCGCCGTTCCGCATGATGGTCGGGCCGGTGTTCTCGGAAACATTTTCCGCATCGTGTGCTCCGGGCGTTTCGTTCCTGAGCTATGGCGTGATCGGCAATGCGCGGCGGCTCGCGAAAGCCGGGCGGCTCGATGTGATCCCGAGCAATTACAGCGCCTTCTGCGCCGACTTCGCCTCGCGTCGCCATAAGGCCGATGTCGTGCTGGTGCAGCTCGCGGAGTCCGAAGGGCGCCTCAGCGCCAGTCTTTCCAACGATTATGTCATCGATGCCGCGCGCGGCGCGCGCTGCGTCATCGCCGAGATCAATCCGGATGCGCCCTTTACGTTCGGTGCGGAATGGCCGCAGGACGTGCCGATCCATATGCGCGTGACGGCCCGCCGTCCGCCGGTTGAATTGTCCTCACCGCCGCTCGATGACATCTCGCGGCGCATTGCGGCGCATGCGGCGGGCCTGATTGCCGATGGCAGCACGCTGCAGTTCGGCGTGGGACGGATACCGGACGCGATCCTCTCCTCGCTGTTTCATGCGCGTAATCTCGGCATTCATTCCGGCCTGATCAACGACGCCGTTGTCGACCTGATCGAGCGCGGGGCGGTGACGAATGCGGAGAAGGGTATCGACCCCGGGATCACGGTCACCAACCAGGTGATCGGCACGAAGCGGCTCTATCGCTTCGTGCACGAGAACAAGGCGGTTTCGGTGCGGCCGACGTCATACACGCATGGCCAGAACGTGCTGGCGCGGATCAACCGGCTGGTCGCGATCAACTCGGCGCTCCAGGTCGGGCTCGACGGCAGCGTGAATTCCGAGAGGCTCAATGGCGTCGCGATCGGGGCGATCGGCGGGCAGCTCGATTTCGTGCGCGGTGCCAACGCGTCTGCCGGCGGGAGGGCGATCATCGCACTGCCGGCGACGGCGTCGGACGGCGCCAGCCGGATCGCCGTAGATGTCGAGACGGTGACGACGCCTCGCGCCGATGTCGACGCCATCGTTACCGAATGGGGTGTAGCGGAGCTGCGCGGCTGCGGCCTTGCCGAGCGTGCGCGCCGCATGATCGCGATTGCGGCGCCGGAGCACCGCGACGCGCTGTCGGCGCAGCTGCGTACCTCTAAGCGCTAACAGCTTCGCCGCTGGGCCTGAACGGATCTGAAACAGGACAGCCTATTCGGCCGCGATCCGCTCCATCGCCATGGCGCGAAGCCGGACACGCTGGATCTTCACGCCGTTGGCGCTGTCGGTGACGGGGAAGGCGTCCACGACATAGATGCGAGCCGGTACCTTGTAGCCGGCAAGCCGTTCGCGCAGGCGCGCGGTCAACACCTCCTGCTGTGGCGGCTCGCTGGATGGGATCACGAAGGCGACGCAGCGCGCCTGGCCCTTCAGATCGACCGCGACCACCTGGGCGTCGGCCACGCCAGCGCAGGATTTCAGCTCGTCCTCGATCTCGCCGGGGGCAACCAGGAAGCCGCCGAGCCGCATCGCATCGCCCGCGCGGGTCTCATAGACGAAGGCGCGGTCGCCGCGCAGGCGGCCGATGTCGCCGGTGCGGAAGAAGCCGTCGGTGGTGATCGCCTCGCGCGTCGCTTCGGGGTTGTTGAAGTAACCGAGGAAGCGCGAGGGCGCGCTGATCTCGATCTCGCCAGAGACGCCTTGGGCGGCAAGCTCGCCGGTCTCGGTGTCGCGCACGCGGACTTTCGCTTCGGGTGACATCGGCCAGCCGCCGCCCTCGATGCGGTCGGCGAAGGCGTCGTCGGCGCGGCCGATCGAGAACAGCGCCTGCACCTCGCTGGAGCCGTAGAGGCCGAACAGCGGCATGCCGCGCGCCTTGGCCTCAGCGGCCAGCTCGCGCCAGCCGGGTTGGAACGCGGCAAAGCCGCAGACCTCGAGATGCGGGAACGGCCGCGGCGCATCGGTGAGCGCGAGGATGCGGCGGAACATCTCGTCGGAGCCGAAGGTGTGCGTGATCCTGTGTTCGCTGAGGATCCTCAGAGCCGGTGCCGCCTCGAAGGCGTCGAGCACATGGATAGTCGCACCCGATGCGATGAAGCCGAGCAGGCTGGTCATGCCGAAAGTGCCGCAGAACGGCAGCATGGCCAGCAGCGAATGACGCTGCGGCGAGAGCTGGAGCGCCTTGGCGACGGAGACAGCATGCGTGGCAAGCGTACGCTGCGAATGCGCGACCAGCTTCGGCCCTTTGGTTGTGCCTGATGTCGTGTAGAGCAGGACCGGCAGGTCGACGCCGTCCTGAGCCGGCGGCGCCGTCGGATAGGACTTGTCGAAGGCATCGAAGCGCACGCAGGGCCAATGCGCCGGGATCGCATCCGCGCCGACGACTGCTAGCTGTTGCAGCGCGGGCACGTCCGACCTGTCGACGCCGGCGAGGATGGCAGCAAAATCGATCGAGCGGAACGCGGCCTCGACCACCATGAGCTTCGCGCCGGACACCTTGAGCAGGTGCGCGACCTCAGCGCTGCGATAGCGCGTATTGACGGCGGCGACCACCGCACCACACCGGGCGGCGGCGAACAGCAGCGCAAGCCATTCGACCCGGTTGACGAGCCAGACCGCGATCACGTCGCCCTTGTCGATGCCTTGCGCGGCAAGCCAGGCCGCCGTCTGGTCGATCTTTGCCGAGAATTCCGCGCGCGAGACCGGCGTGCCATCGAACACGAAGGCAGGATCGGCGGCAGCCTCGGTGCCGATCAGCGATTGCAGCGAAAATGCGTTGGCGCTCATGCCAACCGGAGTAACCCGATCGCGCAAGACTGTCTACTTGGTGACTGTCTACTTGGTGCCGAACATCCGGTCGCCAGCGTCGCCCAGGCCCGGCACGATGTAGCCGTGGTCATTGAGCCGCTCGTCGATCGCGGCAGTCCAGACCGGAACGTCGGGATGCACGCTCTGGAACTGGGCGATGCCTTCGGGCGCAGCCAGAAGGCACACGAAGCGGATGTCGCGTGCGCCGCGGGCCTTGAGTAGGGAGGCACCGGCGCACGCCGAGTTGCCGGTCGCCAGCATCGGATCCATCAGGATCACGGTGCGGTCGGACAGGTCCTGCGGCGCCTTGAAGTAATATTCCACGGCCTGCAATGTGTCGGGGTCGCGGTAGAGCCCGATATGGGCGATGCGCGCGGAGGGCATCAGCGCCAGCATGCCGTCGAGGAAGCCGACGCCGGCGCGCAGGATCGGCGCCAGCGTGAGCTTCTTGCCGGCGATCTTCGGCGCCTGCATCGATGCGATCGGCGTCTCGATCTCGACCAGCTCCAGCGGCAAATCCCGCGTCACCTCGTAGCCGAGCAGCATTCCGATCTCGTTCAGGATCTCGCGAAAGCTCTTGGTCGAGCGGTCCTTCTCCCGCATCAGGGAGAGCTTGTGCTGGACCAGGGGATGGAGGACGACGTTGACGTTGCTGGTGCTCATGCAACCGCTCTACACGGTTCCGTGAAACTGCGCCAGATCGGCCAGGTCTTTTCCGCGGAATACGCGGCCTCAAGCGGGCATCGCGACCGCCGTCCGCGCCCGGTTGCTCGCCTCGGAGAGGGGCTAGACGCCGAGCCCGCGCGCGAGCAGCGTGATCACGAACGTCAGGATGGCGCCCCAGATCAGGCTCACCGTCATGGTCAGGATCGTCGTGGTGACCGCGTGTTCCAGGTTACCCTTCATGAACTGCATGGTGCTTGTCCAAAGCCGGCGCAGCGCCGATGCGCATGCTGAGCAGCAGCGCGCCCATCAGTGTGACCAGGATGGCAATCTTGAGCTCGATCATGTCCGCAGCCTTATTACCACGCGCGCAAGGAGACGCCTGGCTCCCTCCGCCAGCACGATCAGCGGATTGCCGCGGTTCTCGACGTCGAGTTCGAAAGTCTCCGCGGGAAACACCAGCGCGCATCGTGCCGGCGCGCTCTGCCGGTTGGCGAAATCAATCGCGGAGCTCTTGAACAGGAAGAGCCCGCCGACGCGTCCGTTCGCTTCGCGCGCAACCCAAAGGCCGGCGCTGTTGCGTCCGATGAAGAAGGCGGGGATGGCGGCACTGACAACATCCGGGTCGAGCGGCCTGAGCGCCGCCGCCTGCCTGGCCTCAGGCTGGCGATGGGCAGCTTGAAGGGCGATCGCGGCCATGGCGGCCTCCTCACACATGTGCAAGGTCATGATGGTCTCGCATCCCGCTCAGGCGTGGAGGTGCCAGACATAGATCGCGGTCTTCAGCGCGATCAGCGCGGTGAGCACAGAGCCCATCGAGAGCACGGTCAGCGCACCCAGGACGAGGCGCTTGAGTTGGGCCTTGCGCTCCCGCGATATTCGCGCGGGGCGTTCCGCCCAGTCAACAGGGCGTTCAATGCCATGTGTCAGCAACGACATCTCTGTATTCCCTCACCAGCCTGGCGGCGGCTGCCGCCGCCGTCATCGGCCTAGAATGATGACCATGAGCGGGTAGGATTGCGAGATGAGCGCCGTGGCCGCGGCATAGGAAATTCATAAAGAAGCTATCCGTCGCGCCGGCAGTCCCCTGAACAGGTCGCCATTGCGTTTCGGGCGGGTCTCGGATCGGGCAGCGTCCGAGCGGGCGATTCCGACGGCTGACGCAAAGGCGAGACGCAACCGCGGCTCGTCAATCTGTTCGCAGAAGCGGCCGAGGACGGCTTGCGCGTCCTCTCCCTGTCCACTGATTGCCGCGCAGAGCCGGGAGCTGGTCCGCCGGAAGAAGTGGAGCGAGTCATCGGCGTTGCTCCGGCCGAGACGATCGAGTTCCCCGGCGAGAGCCGCAACGTTCAGTCTGTCGCAATCGTCCCGCGTCACGGCAAAGCGCAGTAACGCCAATTGCCAGGCACGGAGCAGCCTGTGATGTCCATCGCCTGATGGGAGTGATCTCATGCGGAATCTGCCCGAGCCTTGAACGTCAGGCGCCGACGCTGTCGATCAGCTCCTCGTCGGCGATCGCGGCGAATGCCTTTGCAACTTCCGACTGCGCGGCGTCATCGAGCGGCACGATCGGCAGCCGCGTGGCCGGCGACATCAGGCCAAGCAGGCTCAGCGCGTATTTCAGCGCCGCAGGGCTTTCCTTGTCAAGGCAGGCGATGAGCGGGATGAGGCGCCTGTCGAGATAGCGGGCGGATTGCAGGCCGCCTTGTCTGACGTGTGAGAAGATCGTGCGGCAGAGGTCCGGGGCGATGTTGGCGACTTCCGAGATCGCGCCGTCGCCGCCGCTGGCGATGAAGCCGAAGGCGGTGCTGTCGTCGCCGGACAGAAAGCGAAAGCCGGCCGGTAACAGCCGGCTCAAGCGCATCGGGCGAGTGATGTCACGGCTCCCATCGCGCAAGCCCACGAACTGGCGGGATTCGACGAGGCGCAGAAGCGTCTCGTCGGCCAGCGGGCGCAACGTACGGGACGGAACATCGTGCAGGATCACGGGCAATCCGGTCGAACCGGCGATGGCCCTGAAGTGCGCGAGCATCCCTTCCTGCATCGGCTTGTTGTAAGCGGGGACCACTGCCATCACCGCATCAGCGCCGGCAGCCTCGGCGCGCCGCGCCAGCGCGATGGCGTTGCCGGTTGCGTTCGACATGGCGCCGGCGATGATCCGGACCCGGCCGTGCGCGACATCGACCGCGGTCCGAATGATCAGCTCCTGCTCGGCCGGCGAGAGCGTCGGCGCTTCGCCGGCGGTCTCGCACACCACGATGGCGGGAACGCCGGCGCCGATCTGGCGCTCGCAGAGTGCGGCGAACGCCTTGAGATCAATCGCGTCAGCCGCATCGAACGGCGTCGGCAGATCGGGAATGAAACCTGTGAACCAGGCCGAGGGAGGGGTGAACATGGTCGTTGCGAAGTGGATGGATCAGGCGGCGCGCTCGGGAATTGCGGCATCTAGCCTCTTGCCCATGTCGAGCTCGATCTCGCGCGGCAGTTCGACGATGGTCTCTCGATGCTGGCCGTTTTCGAACAGCGCATACTTGATCGCCTGCGCCCGGCTGACGAACAGGCCGCCATAGAGGCCGTTCTGTTCCTGGGCGACCCATTGTCCCCTGTGGTTCCTGCCGATGAAGACGATGGTGGAAGGCGAGCTGCACGAGGGAGGTTCGACGAGTTTCACTTTTCTATTCCTTCTGAACGACGCCGGCCCGGGACGCATGTCCCTGCCTGCGCGTTCAATATCCTGTGTCGCGAATATGATTTCGAGCGTGGCTGTGCGGCGATCTCATAGGAAGCTCATAAAGCCCGGTGGTCAGGCCAGCTCGTTGACGACATGAACCAGCGCGAACAGCGCGCCGAACGCGGCGCATTCGTCCCAATGATTGAGAGCGCCACCGAACAGAGGCTCGCGCCTGAGGAGGGCGACAGTGGCGCACAGGATGATCGACATCCAGAGCAGGGCGGCGAGGCTTCGTCCGAATCCGATGCTCCCGAACACTGCAAAGCCGGCGAGAAGCGCGACGCGAACGGCAAAGCGCGCGATCACCCGTGCCGGGCTCAATGCCTGCGATATGTCCGAAGATTGCGGCAAGGCGTGAACCTATTCGACTGGCTTAGCCGAAATTCTCGCAGCCAATAGGCTCGTAGAACGGATCTGGGGCGGGGCGGACATTAGGAACGCTGGGTCGCGACGCCTCCATGGCCAATGCCTGGATCTCGATGAAGGCAGACAGCAACGCGAGCGCAAGATCGGCGTGGCGGGATTCGACCGCCGCGTCGAGCCAGTCCGGAAGCTCGCGCTCGCGCGAGAGCGCGCAATGCCATTCGCCCCCGTCATAGGCGATGCGGCGGACCTGCCACATCGGCAACTCGAGCTCTATCAGCGCCAGCGCTGCATCGATCCAGGCCTCTGCAACGATCAGACACGTCAGGCGTTCTGTCTTTTCGTTCTGTCGGAGCGAGGGGAAGCGCCGGCAGGCGTTGTCAATGATGTCGAGCATCAGCGGCCGCGTCATCGCCGGAGCCGCACGAAGCCGCTGGCTGAGGGAAGGTGGATCAAGACGTCGAGGGGTGGCGGTCATGTCTGGCCTCCTGGAAGTGGCGTCGGTCAGTCGGCCGGCCTCTCCAAGATGGCTGGGAGGGTATTTGAAAGCGAGATGAGGAAGGGGCAGGAGATATAGGCATTTCATAAATGCGCGGTGCCGTGGTTGAGGGGATAATGTGCGCCACACCCTCATCTGTCGTCCCCGCGAACGCGGGGACCCATATGTGGACGGCCCCCGTGGCACAAGAGCATTGTGAGGTTTGATCGGATCGCTTGCATCCAGATGTCCGGCCTGTCTG